>JACDDZ010000102.1 GCA_013816695.1 Gemmatimonadaceae bacterium | reverse complement strand
TCAAACGCGGTCAGGCGCTTGCAGCTGTTTTTTCGCCTGAACTGCTCGCCGCGCAGCAGGAACTGCTCGTTGCATATCGCCTTTCGAGGACGATTTCGGGAAGTCTGGTGCCGGGGGTTCCGGGCGCATCGTCGGACCTGGTTGTCGCTGCGCGTCAGCGTCTTCGTCTCTGGGACGTTTCCGAATCACAAATCAATGCTGTGCTAAAGACCGGGCGGGTAAATCGTACCGTTACACTCTTTTCTCCCGCTTCCGGAATAGTACTGGACAAGAAAGTTGTGCAAGGCCAGGCAATAACCGCGGGTGAAGAGTTGTACACTATCGCCGACTTGTCTGACGTTTGGATTGATGCGCAGCTCAGAGAAGCGGACGCCGGCATTGTTGCTCCCGGGACTGCCGCCACTCTTGAATTCACAAGCTTTCCCGGGCGGCCTTTCAGCGGCCGAGTGACATACATCTATCCGGTGCTTGGCGAGGCAACACGAACAGTACGCGCGCGAATCACGGTTCAAAACACTGGCCGGCTGCTCAAGCCTGGCATGTACGCAACAGTTCGATTTAATACCGCGACGCAATCGGCATTGTCCGTTCCGCGGTCGGCGGTGATTCAAACGGGGCAGCGCAACATCGTGTTTGTGGACATGGGCGCCGGCAAGCTCATGCCGCACGTTGTAACGACTGGCAGAACCGGTACCGAGTACGTCGAAATTCTAACTGGTCTTACACGCGGCCAGCGCGTTGTTACCTCAGCGCAATTCCTTATAGACTCCGAGTCAAATCTCGGTGACGTAATGAAGGGAATGGCGGGTATGGGAGGTTCCGAGATGGATAGCAAAGGCGCAGACATGAAGAACATGCCTGGCATGTCTTCAGCGCCGAAGCGGTAACCGCCATGCTCGATCGAATAATCAGCTGGTCGGTGCGCCGCAGAATTGCAGTACTGATGGCCACTGGCCTATTGGCGGTGACCGGAACTTTTGCGATGCTGCGCACGCCGGTCGACGCGATTCCCGATCTGTCTGACGTTCAGGTGATCGTCATGACGGAGTGGCCCGGCCAGGCGCCGCAGCTTGTAGAGGACCAGGTCACCTATCTCCTGGCAACCGAGCTGCTCAAGGTACCGCGCATAAAGTTCGTGCGCGGAATGAGCCAGTTTGGACTCTCTGCCGTGTACGTGGTATTCGAGGACGGCACTGATCTGTACTGGGCGCGTTCACGTGTGCTCGAATACCTGAATTCCGTGCGCGGCAAACTGCCTCCGTCGGCGCAGCTGACGCTTGGACCGGACGCGACAGGAGTCGGCTGGGTGATGCAGTACATCCTGGCAGACACCACCGGAACACTCAATCTCGCTGAGCTCCGTGGACTTCAGGACTTCGTCGTGCGCCCCGCGCTCACTTCGGTTCCGGGAGTGTCCGAGATAGCATCTTTCGGCGGCTTTGAAAAGGAATACCAGGTCGAAGTGGATCCGGCGAAACTTGCCGCATTCGGTATTCCGCTCACGAAAGTTTCCAGCGCTGTTCGGAACTCAAATGCCGATGTAGGCGGGCGCGTGCTGGAGATGGGAGGCGCCGAGTATATCGTGCGCGGTCGCGGACGGTTCACGTCAGCGGCCGATATCCAGTCAGTTTCGATTGGGGCGACAAGAGATGGAACCCCCATAACTGTTGGCGATGTCGCCAACGTTCAGATCGGCCCCGCAATCCGGCGTGGCATAACCGATCTCGATGGGAAGGGCGAAGTCGTGACGGGATGGGTCGTGATGCGGTACGGGTCCAACCCGCTCGAAGTGATCAAGGCGGTAAAGCAAAAGATGATTGACCTGAAAAGCGCGCTGCCGCCGGGTGTGCAGTTTGTAAATGGGTATGACCGGTCGGGACTCATCGAGGCCGCAATCCGAACACTGCGTGGGAAACTCGTCGAAGAGTCAATTATCGTCGCATTGATAACGATCCTCTTTCTCTTCCACGCTCAGAGCGCACTGGTAGCCGTTGTGACGTTGCCTGTTGGAATTCTGATGTCATTTCTAGTTATGCGGGTGCTGGGCCTTTCCGCAAATATCATGAGTCTCGGCGGATTTGCAGTAGCGATTGGAGCAATGATTGACGCCGCGATCGTCATGGTGGAAAATCTTCACAAGCGCATCGAGCATGATGCTGCAGCCGGGAAGAATCGGTCGCGGTGGGACCTCGTAGTTGAATCCAGTCGCGAAGTCGGCGGTTCTCTCTTTGTCTCACTTCTCATAATTACCGCGAGCTTTCTGCCTGTTTTTGCGTTGCAGGATCAGGAAGGCCGGCTATTCAAGCCTCTGGCCTGGACTAAAACACTGGCAATGGGGTCTGCGGCAATTCTTTCCATCACATTGGTTCCCGTACTGATGGGTTATCTCATCCGGGGTGGAGTGAAGCCGGAATCTGCCAATCCGGTAAACAGATTCCTGATCCGGATTTACCGGCCTCTTATTGATGTTGTGCTGCGAAACCGAAAAACAACCATTGTAATTGCCGGGATAGTTCTCGCGGTGACAATTCTCCCGTGGATGCGGATTGGAAGCGAGTTCATGCCGCCCCTCAATGAGGGTAGCATGATGGACATGCCTTCTCTCTTTCCCGGCGTCGGCACCGGCGAGGCACGGCGCATCCTTCAGCAGCGCGACGCAGCGCTTGTGAAAATTCCCGAGGTTGACCGGGTACTGGGAAAAATCGGGCGAGCGGAGTCGGCGACGGACATGGCCCCGATGTCGATGATCGAAACGATTGCGATTCTGAAGGACAGGTCGGAATGGCGCAAAAATGTCGACTTCGATTCCATTGTTTCCGAAGCGAACGCAACTGTCAAAACTCCGGGTGTTGGCAACATGTGGAGCATGCCAATCAAGAATCGGCTTGATATGCTCGCGACCGGAATCAAGACACCAGTTGGAATCAAGATTTTCGGTCCTGACCTGGCCGTGCTGGACAGCCTTGGAAAGGAAATCGAGATGATACTTCCTGAAGTTAAGGGCACAAACACGGTGTTTTCCGAGCGTGCGATTGGCGGACGCTACATCGACGTATCGCTGGACCGAGCGGCGGCGGCGCGATATGGATTGGACGGCGACGAAGTTCAGATGGCCCTCGCCACCGCTGTTGGCGGAATGGAGTCGGGCCAGGTGTTCGAAGGCCGTGAACGCTATGGCGTGCTCGTGCGTTACCCGCGTGAATTGAGGTCCGATCCGGCCGAGATCAGCCGGCTTCTCGTAACCACTCCCTCGGGTGCACAGGTGGAAATGGGAGAGCTGGCAAGAATACAAATCGTGCAGGGACCAACGCTGATCAAGTCGGAGAACTCGAATCTCAACAACGTTGTTTACGTCGATGTGCGGAACCGGGATGTTGGGGGATATGTCGCCGATGCAAAAGTGTTACTGCAGAAAAAGCTGGCATTGCCGCCAGGCTACCGGATGGAATGGTCAGGCCAGTATGAGGCAATGGAGCGAGCCGGCCGGAGACTGCGGATTGTGGTTCCTCTGACACTTCTGATCGTATTCGGCCTGCTGTTCATGAACTTCAGGAGCACCGGTGAGAGCCTCGTCGTGATGCTATCGCTTCCCTTCGCGCTCGCTGGGGGCGTATGGATCATGTGGATTCTTGGATATAACATGAGCGTCGCCGTTGCGATTGGATTCATCGCACTCGCTGGTGTTGCGGCCCAGACAGCTGTGATCCTCCTCATATATCTCGATCACGCATGGAACGACATTGTGCGCAAGAGGAACACCGAGGGAATCGCACCTACACTACAGGATTTGCACGATGCAGTGCGTTATGGGGCAGTCGAGCGGCTTCGTCCCAAGATGATGACTGTGGCGGCGATAACCCTGTCGCTGGTCCCGATTCTATGGAGCCAGGAAACGGGTTCCGACGTGCTCAAGCGCATCGCCGCACCGATGGTAGGGGGGCTGATCACAAGCGCGGCGTTAACGCTCATTGTGCTCCCCGCTGTCTACTCATTGTGGCGTGAAAGGCAAATCAAAGCCGTGGCCCAATCGCCTGGTACTGCTTAGACATTTAATGACACGAATCCCTATATTCGGTGTAATGCAACCTGCGGTTGCCTTTGGACAACACCAGGGAATTGCCGAGCTTCAATTCATTCTCTAACCCGGGTTCAAACCAAATGATTTCACGATCGCGAGCTATTCTGGCCGTTGCCGTAGTGTTCAGTCTCAAAGCCGTTCCTGCGAACGCGATGGCCGATCACGACTCAACATCCATTGTCGCGACAATTGACCGATTCCACGCTGCCCTCGGCGCGGCAGATTCCGGCGCCGTCAGGTCGCTTCTGTCGGACGATGTAATCGTGCTCGAAAGTGGGTCTCTTGAGACCCGCGCGGAATATCTATCGCACCATCTCGGGGGAGACATCGAGTTTGCCCGCGCCGTTCCATCCCAGCGAAAGCTCGTGCGCGTAAATCGCAATGGCAGCACGGCGTGGGTCACGTCCACTTCCATCACGACTGGCAACTTCAAGGGTCGGGCGATAAACAGTGATGGCGCCGAACTCATGGTCCTGACAAAGTTGAATGGCAAATGGAAGATCCGGGCAATTCACTGGTCATCCGCACGACGGCAACCTACGGCGCCTGCAAACTGAAAAAAGCCCGGCCAGGTCATTGACCGGGGCAGGCTTAATATCTGGAAGCGCGTTAGAAAATAGCAGGAGGGAGACTCGAACTCCCGACCTCACGATTATGAGTCGTGCGCTCTAGCCAGCTGAGCTACCCTGCCAACGGAAAGAAAAATCTAAACGGGTATTAGGAATAACTGCGTTTTGGGTGGTTGGTTTTGGGTGATACGGTCCGTTTTGGGTGGTTCACACAAACGGCCGGCCCTCTCGGACCGGCCGCTTGCGGTATGGCGGGGGCGGGATTTGAACCCGCGACCTTCGGGTTATGAGCCCGACGAGCTACCAGGCTGCTCCACCCCGCGATAGACCTGCAACATAAGCGGGGCAGATACGAGAATCAACCTATTTACCAGGTTCAACTGCTACGGAATCTTCAACAAACCGGTATAAAAGCTCCTTATCGCCGCGAACCATGCCGAATTCCTCGCGCGCCAGCTTCTCCTGTACCGCCGGGTCGGCCTCGATTGCCTTCCTTACTGCCTTGAGCGAATCCACGTGCCGCTGAAGAGAATCCAGCGAAACCTGCATCTTCTCCTTTCGATCTCGCTGCCTAAACAGGTCGCGCGTACTGTATTCCCCGCCCTGCAGCGCAAAGAACATTGCCGCCACGATCACAAGCAGCCAAACCAGTTTTTTCACTTAACGATTACTACAAGCCGTAAATGGATCCACCGGGATACTCGGCTTGCTCCCCCAGCTGCTCTTCGATTCTCAAAAGCTGGTTGTATTTCGCTACGCGATCGGTGCGGCTCGCCGATCCGGTCTTGATCTGACCCGCACCGGTCGCGACCGCGAGATCGGCGATGAAAGTATCCTCGGTTTCACCGGATCTGTGCGAAATGATCGACTGGTATCCATTCGCCTTCGCCATCTCGATTGATTCCAGCGTTTCAGTCAGGGTCCCGATCTGATTCAGCTTGATGAGAATCGCGTTGCCGACATCGCTTTCGATTCCGCGCGCAAGGCGCTGCGTGTTCGTTACGAACAGGTCATCACCAACGAGCTGAACGCGATCGCCGAGCGCCGCAGTCAGCTTCGCCCATCCATCCCAGTCGTCTTCGGAAAGACCATCTTCAATTGAGACGATTGGGTATTCATCCAGCCACTTCGTATATAGCTCGATCATCCCATCCACATCGCGCGTGCCCGCACCACTCTTCTTGAAGGTGTAAGTGCCACTCTTGAACAGCTCGGATGCAGCGCAATCCAGGGCAATCGCGATCTCACGACCCGGTGCGTAGCCGGCATTCTCGATGGCTTCGACGACAACCTTTAGGGCGTCTTCATCGCTCTTGAGGTCCGGCGCAAACCCGCCTTCATCGCCCACGCCTGTAGACATCTTCCGCTTCACCAGGACTTTCTTAAGCGCGTGAAACACTTCCGTTCCCATGCGCAGCGCTTCCGAAAATTTCTGCGCGCCAACCGGAACAATCATGAACTCCTGAAAGTCCACGGTGTTCGTGGCGTGAGCGCCGCCATTCAGGATGTTCATCATCGGAACCGGCAGCGTCCTCGCCATTGGTCCGCCGAGATAGCGGTAGAGAGGCATGTCATGCTCGACTGCGGCTGCACGCGCGACGGCGAGGGAGA
>JACDDZ010000101.1 GCA_013816695.1 Gemmatimonadaceae bacterium | reverse complement strand
CGTTTCCCTCGACCGGAAAAACTTGAGCAAGGGCTCTATGTAGTTTCCGCTTGTACTGACAGTCACCTGGTCGATGCCCAGCCTCCGGAGCAGGTGCTTCCTGCTATCCCCTTCGGCGCCCACCTGCGTTGCATACAACTCCCGAACACGGCTCGAGCTGGTATCCACGTAGACAGTTTCGCCGCTCTCGGGATCGGTGAGCCGTGCGATGCCAATGTCGGGAAGATCTATCTCGCTGGGATCTTCAACCGTTATTGCTACAATGTCATGGCGCTGCGCGAGAAGTTTCAGCGGTCGCTCCACACCCTCGGCGATGAAATCCGAAACGAGGAATACGATCGACTTCTGTTTCATGCTGCGTGACAGGTAATCCAGTGTGCCGGCCAGATCGGTTCCCGAGCCATCGGGCTCGAATGTGAGCAGGTCGCGGATCATCCTCAGTACATGCCTGCGACCTTTCCGCGGAGGCAGCACATACTCGATTCTGTCGGTGAACAGAACCAGCCCGACACGGTCATTGTTGCGAACTGCAGTCATTGCAAGGACTGCTGCAAGTTCAGTGGCCAGCTCGCTCTTGAAGCGTCGTATTGTACCGAACCTCTCAGACCCGGAGAGATCCACGGCGAGCATGACAGTCAGCTCGCGTTCCTCGATGTACCGCTTCACAAAGGGGCGGCGCATGCGGGCAGTCACATTCCAGTCGATCGAGCGTACGTCGTCGCCGGGCTCGTATTCCCGGACTTCCGAGAATTCCATTCCCTGGCCCTTGAAGACCGAGCGATACTCCCCGGTAAAAAGTGAATTCACGAGTCCGCGAGTGCGGAGCTCGATGAGTTTTACCTGGCGGAGGATTTCTGGCGGTACACCGCGCGGCGCTTCTTTAGTGGGCCGAGCGGCAGCGCGTTGGATCACGGCGCCGGTATCGCGTCCAGAACGCGACCGACGATCTGGTCGCTGGAAACCTCTTCGGCCTCAGCTTCATAGGTGCGCAGCACACGATGCCGGAGCACGTCAGGCGCAATTGCCTTTACGTCATCCGGTGAGACGTAGCCCCTGCCGCGCAGGAAGGCGTGCGCGCGTGATGCCTGCGCGAGCGACAGTGTTGCGCGCGGACTCGCACCGAATTCGATGAGCGGCACCAGATCCTTGAGTCCTGCGGCCTCAGGGGTGCGCGTTGCCTGGACGATGTTCACTATGTAATCGATGATGCGTTCGTCCATGTAGAGATCCGCAATGCGGGCTCGCGCTTCCATGATCGCCTTCGGCGAGGCAACGTGATTGACTTCGATCTTGTGGCCGCTGGCCATGCGCCGGAGAATTTCCTTCTCCTCGTCGCGCGTGGGATAGCCGACGTGCAGCTTGAGCATGAAGCGATCGACCTGCGCTTCTGGGAGAGGATAAGTTCCCTCCTGCTCAATTGGATTCTGTGTGGCCAGGACGAGGAACGGTTCCTCGAGCGGGTAAGTAGTTCCGCCGATAGTAACCTGTTTTTCCTGCATCGCTTCGAGGAGAGCGGCCTGCACCTTGGCCGGCGCACGGTTGATTTCGTCGGCGAGAATGATATTGGCGAAGATCGGTCCCTTTTTTACACTGAACTGACTTGTGGACTGGTCGTATATCTGCGTTCCAGTGATATCGGCGGGCAGAAGATCGGGTGTGAACTGGATTCGCTGAAAGGTTGTGCTGATTGTCTCGGCGAGAGTGCGCACAGTGAGAGTCTTTGCAAGACCTGGAACGCCTTCGAGGAGGACGTGTCCACCCGTGAGGATGCTGATGAGAAGTCGCTCGACCATGTAGGTCTGTCCAACGATTCGCTTCTCTACCTGGGCGACAACGTCATGAATTAGCGCTGTGTCTGCTGCCGGCGCGACCTGAGTTCCCACGGGAATTCCTCTTTGAATAGGGGTCCGACTATCTCCTGCCAGCTGCCTTGGCGATGCCTGCAATCATGTCGCTTTCCTTGCGGTTGAGCGCACGGGTCTTTCCAGGCTCGAGTGCGCCTAGCTTCACAGGACCGAACTGCGTCCTGACCAGCCGCTCAACTTCGAGTCCGAGCGCTTCGCACATGCGCCTTACTTCGCGATTCCGGCCTTCAGCGATCGTGATCTCGAGCTCCCAAAGCCCGCGCGAAACGCGATGAGCCTCGATGCTTTTGGGAAATACCATGCCATCCTCCAACTTGATCCCCCGCCTCGCACTCTTTACAGCTTCCGGACCCGGTCCGCGCACTGTGGCGACGTAAGTGCGGTCGACCTCGTTGCGCGGGTGTGTGAGAGCGTCGACGGCGTCTCCATCATTTGTAAACAGGAGGACACCCTCTGTCATGAAATCGAGACGTCCGACGTAAGTGAGCCCGGGCACATTTTCGACGTAGTCGAAGACAGTCTTCCTGCCGCCTGGATCGGACTTTGTTGTGAGAACGCCAGGCGGTTTGTTGAGGACGACCCAGACAGTTTTTGTTTCGGACCGGGTCGCGATGGGCTTTCCGTCTACCTCGATGCGGTCAGTTGTGGGGTCCACAGATTGGCCGATCTGCGCCTGTACACCGTTGACCTTTACACGTCCTTCCTCGACCAGGACTTCGGCACCGCGTCGCGATGCGATTCCTGCTCTGGCGAGGGCGCGCTGGATGCGCATTGGTTCAGACATGTACCGAAGCTAACCGTTACTGGCGAACTTGGGCAAAGCATTGGCCACCTGCGGCGGCGAGATATCGAAGAAAACGAAGCTTGAAGGTCTGCTACCCGTTTATGTCGGAGGACTGGCCAGACTCGGACCCGCGCGGATCACGAAGGGCGATGGCAAGCTCGTCAGACCTTGGAAGCTCCTCAAGATGCCTCAGTGCGAACTGCTCGAGAAAGAGCGGCGTGGTTCCATATAGTAGCGGGCGCCCAAGGCCTTCAGCGCGGCCCGTCACTTCGATGAGCTCGCGCTCATGCAAAGACTTGAGGATTGCACCCGCACCCACTCCACGAATTTCCTCGATCTCGGCGCGTCCGATTGGCTGGCGGTAGGCGATTATTGCGAGTGTTTCGAGTGCCGCGGCCGAAAGTCTCTGGGGCCGGGCGGCGAGTTGGGCGCGCTCGATGGCTTCAGTGTATTCGGCGCGCGAAAGGATCTGCCAGCCGCCTGCGACTTCAATCAGCTCGATGCCATGCTCGTCGGCGTCATAGTGCTCTTTAAGGTCTCTGAGGGCAGCCAGGACTTCCACCTCGCCGACTTCCTTGTCGTTGGCGAGGTTGACGAGATCGTCGACCATGATCGGGTGTGCGCTCGCAAAGAGCGCGGCTTCAAGCAGCTTCGCCAGGGACGTCACGAGTGATTTCAACGTTGGAGAATGCCCGCGGCTGTGCGAGCTTCAGCTCGCCGGCTTTGGCGAGCTCGAGTAACGCGAGCAAGAGTGATAATACCTGCCACGGCTCCGCATCGGCCGAGATGACTTCGTTCCAGCGCGCGCGACCACGAAGTTCGAGGATTGCGCGAATGGTTCCGATCGCGCCATCGACATCGATTGCGCGCGGAACGACTTCATGCAGCGTCGGCTGTTTCGCGACACGCAGTACGCGGTCAACTGCAGCGAATAATTCACCCAGTGAAAGTGCCAACGGGCGATTTGCAGATGAAACCGGAAGCTGCTGTGGAATGAATGCGCGGGCAAAACGGTTTCTGCGCAGCTCGTTCCTCTGCTCGAGAAGGTCGACAACTTCGCGCACCTGCTGATATTCGAGCAGCCTGCGAACAAGCTCGGCGCGCGGATCTTCCCACGCGTCGTCGCCCTCGCGGCGCGGGAGCAGCATCTGCGCCTTGATGCGCACGAGACGCGCAGCCATCTCGAGATAGTCGGCCGCCTCGTCCAGTTTCAGGTGCTTGATGCGCTCCAGAAACTGTTCGGCGATACGCGCGACGGGAATGTCATAGATGTCGATCTGCTCATCGCGAATAAGCGAGAGCAGCAGGTCGAGCGGGCCGGAGAAATGGGTAAGCTCGACGACGAACGCCGATTCTGTGCCCGAAGTTCCGTTCGTTACGCTGTCCACTGGCTCCGCAGAAAGAACGGGCTGAGGAGCGAGTCAGCCGCATTCGAGAGCGCCCATACAGGGGAGAGCCAGAAGTTCAGGACCGGACGCCCGAAGGTAAGCATCGCGATGAGGAGCAGCATCCCGTAGCGGCCGATGCGCTGGTATGAGAGTGCCCATGCCGGCGGCAGGATGTACTTGGCCACGTGCGACCCGTCCAGCGGCGGAATCGGGAGCAGGTTGAACATCGCAAGCAGGAGATTGATGTAGATCCCGTAGCGGAACATCAGCTGAACGAGGAACAGGCTCTCATTGGCAGCGGGAAACTGGCGTCCTATGAGTCCGATGAATGCAATCAGTGGAACGAAGAGGATCGCAATTGCGAGATTAGTGACAATTCCGGCCAATGAGACCATGATGTCGCCGCGCTTGTAGTTCGTGAAATTCCGCGGATTCACGGGGACCGGCTTGGCTCCGCCAAAGATGAATCCCCCGCCAAAAAAGGTGAGGATCGGCAGCAGGATCGTCATGAACGGGTCAATATGCTTGATCGGATTCCAGGTCAGGCGGCCCAGCTGGTAGGCAGTAGGATCGCCGTTCCGGAGGGCGGCATAGCCGTGCGCGTACTCATGGGCGACCATGGAAAAGAGCAGTACCGGGGCTACGAGTAGAAAAAGCTGAGTTTTGTCCAATTGCCCGCTGGAAAATGGTCCGCACGACTACGGTTACAACATACAATCACGGAGGCGCACCTCAAAGCGCTCGCGCAATTGACTTTAGCCCTGTTTTACCGCTAAGTTTATAGGCTATAAGCGTTTCAACTTTTGGAGAATAATTAGTGCCGAACATTGCTTCCGCTAAAAAGAACATGCGGAAATCCCGTGCTGCGATGGCGCGGAACCGCGCTCAGCGCTCGACTCTTCGTACTGCCCTCAAAAAGGGTATGGCCGCAACCAATGGCTCAGACGAGCGTTCGACGGCGGTTCAGCTCCTGGATCGTGCCGCTAGAAAGGGCCTGATTCACAGGAACACAGCAGCCAGACACAAGAGTCGGCTCGCCAAGTAAGCTTTCCGGATTCAGGAAAAAGGACGCCTCAAAAGGGCGTCCTTTTTGTTTCTAGAGCGTTGCGAGCTCCGATCCGCATTTCTCGCAATACCATTCAGTCGGATAATTGGATGACCCGCACTCCTGACATTTTAGGGTCTTCTCCGACTCTGGTCGAATGGGAGCGGTTCTGCTTTTCGACGTTTCGGCAGGCAGCGGTGCCTGAGCGATCTCGCGCAGTTCCTCTACCTTGGGTGGTGCCTCGATCTCGGGTGGAGCGTAAACCTTGGGTGGAACCTCGATCGGTGCTGGGGGCTCTGCTATTGTTCGGCCTTCGGCGTACGTGTTCGGCGGCTGAATGAGGCTGTCGGCCATTTGCATACGACCCTGTGTCAACTCGAGAATTCCAGACAGCTCGGCCAGCTGCGACTCGATTCCGCTGCGCTCCTGCGACAGCTTCGTGATCTCGGTTTCGCCTTCGCGGCTCATCTGAGTCCATTGGTCGGCGGAGTATTCACCCACGGCCGCGCGCAGCTCTGCTTCCTGCTGCGCTTCACGCCTCGAGTTCTCACGCGCGGTAACTTCAGCGAGCTGCGTTCCAAGCTCCGACATCGAGCCCTGCAGGTCCTCAGTATGGGACTGAAGGCGATCCAACACGCCATCCAGTCGCGACTGGTAGTCCTGATGCACTCGCATGTAGACCTGCCCGGGAGTATCCGGTCGCTTGAGTGCCAGTGCCGCGAGCCACTGCTCGAACTGCTGGCGTTCGGCGAGCAGGCCTCGTAGCGTCTCCAGTGTTTTATTTCGCTTCGACATTCAGTTTCCCCTCGCGGTCATCAGCTGCCGCGTCTGGCTTCAGAAAGCTTAAAGACCACCGATCCGCCTACGATTGTGCAAACGGCCCTGCCCTTCAGCTTCATTCCTGCGTACGGTGTATTCCGGCCCTTGGAAAGGAACGCAGCGGGATCGACAGTCCATTCCATGTCCGGATCGACAATCGTTATGTCGGCTGCAGTGCCTCGCTGCAGTGAGCCGCCCGGGAGATTGAACAGCCGGGCGGGCGTGCAGGACATGCGATCGACGAGGGTACTGTATGTGATGTGGCCCGGTTGGACAAGGCTGTGAATGGATACGGCGAGTGCAGTCTCGAGTCCCACAATGCCATTTGGGGCGTCCGCAAATTCGCGCTCCTTTTCATCATAATGATGCGGTGCGTGATCGGTAGCGATGAGATCGATCGTGCCATCCTTCACGGCCACGCGCAGCGCCTCGACATCTTCCTGGGTGCGGAGCGGCGGATTCATCTTCGCGTTCGTGTTGTACGCGCC
>JACDDZ010000100.1 GCA_013816695.1 Gemmatimonadaceae bacterium | reverse complement strand
CGCCCACAGCGCTCCCATGTTCTCTCCAGCAGGCAGGCTCGAGTTTGTGACCATCGAAACGAGCGGCAGCACCCAATTGAAAGAGCGGCCCGCCTGCACTCTTGGATCCCGCAAAAGCATGGAAGTAGAACGAAGGAGATAGTTCGCGCTTTCTCCTCTCGCATCCAGCTGGCCGAGACGGAGCCGGTCCGCTGAATCTCCACTCACAGTGCTTAACGTGGAAAACGCGGACGGAATGGACTCGCTGGCCTGCGCTCCACCTGATGCTGTGGCCAGGAAAAGCGAGCATGCAGCGAGTGCAAATGATCTATACATGCAGTGTGCTGGTGTCATAGCTTTGTGAGGGTCCGGCCACGAGGTCCACGGATGACGGTCAATCTAGGTGGCGTACATCACCCGTACCAGAGCATGCACTACTCCCATTCAAACAACGTTTGATGATACTTGAGACTACACGATTCAGGCTGATTGCAGGTTTGCTGATGACGCTGGCCGCGATTCCTGCCGCCGCGCAGTCGGTACAGCCTGCGTCAGGTCTTTCCACCGCCGAGGTGGAGCAGTACGAACGATTCGCACAGACACTGTTGCAGTGGCCGGGCGAAGCCTGGACGATTCGTGGTTTCTCGGCAAAACAGGAGGCCCGCCTCGGCATCTTCCCCGCCCTGCATCCATGGAGCGCGCGCGTGAGCTCGACGGGTGCAGCAGGTAGCGGCGTAGTATCACTGCTGCCATTGGAGGGGGAGATCATTCTCAACTCTGCGTTCCCTTTCGGTGATAACGACGGAAGCGTATGGGCGGGAAAGGGCCTCACGACAGTCATCCGCGGCGGATTCTCCGCGAGGTGGAACCGGGTCGCTCTCAAGATCGCGCCAACAATATTCAGGGCCGCGAACTCGAGCTTTGTGTTGATGAACAACAATCTGCCAGGAAAGCTGCAGTTCGCGGACGGGCAGTTTCCTGACGTGGTCGACCGTCCACAGAGGTTTGGTGAGACTGCATACCAGGTCATCGATCCGGGACAGAGCTCTCTAAGCTTGGAAGGCGCCGGAGTCGTGGGCGGTATCTCCACTGCGAATCAGTCGTGGGGACCGTCAGAGCGTTATCAGTTCATCCTCGGCAACAACGCTGCAGGATTCGCGCATGTTTTTGTCGGGTCCCAGGAGCCGCTGAACGTCGGGTTCGCCCGGATTCATGCGCGCTTCATGTGGGGCATGTTGGAACAGTCCGCGTTTTCGCCAGTTGGCGGGCCGCAGCACTTCGAGAGTGGCGTGCATTCTGGCCGGCGCCGCTTCACCTCGGGGGTGGTGTCAACTGTGCTTCCGAATGCAGTCCCGGGAATGGAAATCGGTTTCGCTAGATTCTTGCACTCCGCCTGGCCGGAAGACGGACTGAGCGCAGGCGATTTCACGGCACTCTTCCAGAACGTATTCAAGAAAAACCTTCCGAAAGAAGCGCCGCTTCCCGGTACCGACAACACGCAAGGCGTGCGTGACAACCAGTTGTTCTCCTTGTTCACACGCTGGGCTCCGCCAGGAACCGGGTTCGAAGTGTACGGGGAGTTTGGGCGTGATGACCACAGCTTCGACATGCGCGACCTGCTGCAGGAGCCCGATCATGGAGGCGCGTCGCGGCTGCTTGGCGTGCGCAAGATGTGGAATACGGGTTATGCGCTGCGCGCCGAGACGATCAATTATGAAGCGCCACAGCTCACAAAGTTCCGGCCAGAGGGTTCCGTGTACCTGCACTACGTGCTCCGACAGGGGCATACGCAGCGGGGACAGCCGCTTGGCGCCAACACAGGCCTGGGAAGTGGGTCAGGGGCTTTTGTGGCGGTGGACAGGTATTCCGCCGGGGGACGCACGACCTTCGAATGGTCGCGCGCGGTCGCACACCGAAGTGGGACCTATTATCTGGGAGGCGCCGAGCTGCGAAATGTGCCCGACGTAATGCACACGCTCTCTGGCGAGGCAGTCCGCTTCAGGGACCGTATGGACGTAACCGGTAAACTGGGGCTGACCCTGAACTTCAATCGGAACTTTCAGTCCGACGTGTTCAACCTCCATCTGGTTGTCGGAACGCGCTACCGTTTCTAATCCGGCGCGGCGCGTGTGCGCGTGCTAGGTACGACCCGTGGAGAGGATGCGACCCAGCGGCCTCCAGAAGTGTTTCAGGTCATCGAGAGTCTGACGCTTTAGAACGTCGAGCTCCTCGCTTTCACTTGTCTCGTTTTCGCGCTGACGGGCAAAGTACGAGTGCACGAATGCGATAAGGCTGCCGATCAGCAAACCCACGAATAGCCCCACTATTGCGCGTCCGGGCCACACTGGTCTGTCGGGAAGAAGCGCCGGCTCCGCCGGCTCGATGACAGTGAGCACCGGGCTGTCGCGCACTTCCTCGATTCGTGCTTCATCAAGCGATTTTGCAAGCGAAGTATACAACTCCTGCCTCATGCTCACGGCGCGCCGAAGTCTGTCCAGCTCGAACGCCACAGAGGAAGCCTGCGTGAAATTCCTGTTCTCACTCAGAAATGTCTGCAACTGATCTTCTGCATTTCGGAGGCGCTGCGATGCCTCGGCGACCTGTGACTCGATAAACTCCCGCTCGCTCGTCGCCTGCTGCTGCCTGGTCGCAAGGTTGAAACGATTGAGCTGCTGAAGAATCCGGCTCGCAAGTGTAGCAGACAATGCGGGATCTTCCGACGTGACGCTCAGCTTCATCATTCCGTTGATCTGCGATGCAGAAACCATGTTGGAACTAAGGCGTTCTATGGCTTCGGCCTTGGCGTATCGCGGGCGTTTGTCCTTGATATCATAGATTCCGATCAGGGACTCTGTAACCGTCCCGGTCGGCGTCCGGAAAGAGAACCTGGACTCTACGACGGGGCCCAGAATTTCTCGTGACTTGATCAGGTCCGTGTAGTAAGCGGTATTGCTTCCCCCACCCAGGCCAAGCTCCTGAAGGATCGCCGTTCCTGCACTCGCGGCACTTCGCGCGCGGGGCGTGAATGTGGCCGTCGATGTGTAGAGCGGCCTCGAACTGTAGCCGCTCAATCCGAAAAGGAGTGACGCAAGAAGCGCCGAGATTATTATCAGCCACCGGTGACGCAGTAAGACTACTGCCACGCTGATAAGCGAAACCTCTCTCTCCGCAGCAACATCCCCCGACTCGGCGTACTGCCCCGGAGCCTCCGGGTGAGCGGAGATGCTGGGGATGTCCCGGTTGGGAAGTGTGGGCGTCATGCTCAAGCCGTCACGCCACCAACTCGCCGCCGGCCACCAGAACATCCTCGGGCATCAGGCGCCGATACTTTAGCATCGTAACTGTCTCATCGTACGTCATCACGTGTTCGTGAGAGCTGTACTCACTCGTCAGGCAGCCTGAACCGACCTGGTCGCCGCAGATTTCCGGCAGCATCGGAAGGATTGCGTACCACTTTCCTCGTTCGACAGTCCTGAAGGCTTCTTCTTCGCTAACCATTATTTCATGGATTTTTTCGCCCGGGCGGATCCCCGTTACCACGGTCTTCAGCTTTCTGTCTCCGATCAGCGCAGTGGCAACGTCGATCATGCGCGCGGCGGGTGCCCTGGGTACGTAGGTCTCACCGCGCTTCGCTTCCGAGATCGCGGCAAACACAGTGTCGACTGCTTCCTCGAGGCTGAGAAGAAAGCGGGTCATGTCCAATGTTGTAACGGTGACCGGGCCGCCCAGTCGCACCTGCTCGATAAAGAGCGGAATTACAGAGCCACGGGAGGCGAGCACATTTCCGTAGCGAACGCACACAAACCGGGTGTCCCTGCAGCGCATGTTGGCCTGGATAAAGATCCGTTCCTGCACTGCTTTCGTCATGCCCATGATGTTCACGGGCTTACACGCCTTGTCAGTCGAAACGCCAACAACAGTCTCGACCTTGAGGTCGTGCTCCTGAATCGCCCTGACAATATTTTCAGCGCCGTCGATGTTCGTCCTGACCGCTTCGTAGGGAAAGTATTCGCACGTCGGGACCTGTTTCATTGCCGCAGCATTTACCACAACGTCTACGTCGCGCAATACGGCAACCAGCTGGTGATAATCGCGCACGTCACCAATGCGAAATTCCAGGCGACGCTCAAAGTTGTGATAGATGATTTCGTCCGTTGCGGCCGGGCGCTTCTGATATTCGACGCGCATAAAATGCTGCTTGGCTTCATCGCGCGAGAAAACAATCACCTTTTCGGGCAGACCCATTTCCCCGCTCAGCAAGCGGCGAACGAGAACTTTTCCGATCGTCCCCGTGCCGCCAGTAACAAGCACCCGCTTGCCCTTTAAAACCTTCTTATGATCTGACAAAAGCCTTCACTCGCATGTTGTTGGTTTGTATGGCGTCGGGTCTTGAACGAGTTCTTGCAACATCGCCGTCCATTGCGGGCTTTGGTATCCTGTTTCCGCCTTCAGCAGATCACCGCTCATGCTGCGATCGCAGAAGAATGAATCATCCGGAACCACATCGACCGACATGCCGTATGCCTCTTTGAGCAAAAGCAGCAGGTCATACTTGGAGATTTTTCCACTCGAAACCTGATACAGTCCCTTAAGATATCCAAACTTCGCGATTATTTCACCAACCATTGTCGATAAATGGTTGGTAGTCACCCCGGACCACCAGGCACGGGTGAACCCATGCACCGACTTGTGGTTGCCAAGAAGGAACCAATCCAGCAGCGAGGCATGGTGGGAGAGCTCCCGCCCTATGATCGACGTCCTTAACACAAGTGAATTGCCCGCCAACAGCTCCCCGAGGTGTTTTGACTTTCCATACAGGTCCGTGGCGTCGGACGGGTCGCTTTCATCGTAATTCCCCTTCTGGCCGCTAAAGACGCAGTCCGTACTGAAATGTATCAGGCGCCCTTCCCATCCCTTGAGGTCATTCGCCAGGCGCTGGGGAAGCAGCGCGTTGAGCGTGATACTGACGACACCATTCTCGGCTGACGCACGCTGCTTGATAGCGCCGACACAGTTGATCACTATCTCCGGGCGGAGTTCCCGCACTTTGCCGGTAAAGGCATCAAGATCGAGCGCATCCATCTGGTCGAAGATTCTCTCCGATTGGAGGAACGGATACTCGCTCCACCGGGCGTCATCCCTGCGGCCACGCATCGTCCCGTAGACATCCGGGAATTGAGCGGAAAGTGTCTGGAACATCTTGTGACCTAGCATGCCCGTGACACCAAGCACGACGATTCGGGGGCTCGCGATCGCTGTCATGCGGGCTTCAAGCCGGTAACCGGGCTGACGATGGCGGCAAGCAAGCCACCTTCGTACCCTGCCTCCATTCGCTTTGCCTTGTAAAAGTGCTGGGCCTGGAAGGTTAGAAGTCCAGCGGCGACGCCGAACCAGGCGGTTAGTTCTTCCGAGCCGACTCCGGCCGCTACCATGTAAGCGATATAGGCCATCAGAACAACGGGAGGCGTGCGAAGGTATTTCCTGAAGCCGAACATAAACTTTGCAATCGGCTGAAGGAGGAATACAATCAACATCAGCAGGCCGGGATATCCCGCGGAATACAGGGTGAAAATGTAGAGCGAAAGAAAGGCGACAACGGAAGGATTCCCGAGTATCGATGATGCCAGGAGATTTCCGTTTCCGATGCCGATGCCGAGTGCGGGAAACGGGTTTTCCCGCACGAAGTCGTATATGTACGACCGGTTCGACTTGCCAAGACCACCGGTAAACGTTGCCCCAATTCTGCGGGCAAGTATTTCTGCAAGGCTGCTGCTTTGCACCCCCAGACCCACAGAGACTTTCGCAAAAAGGAGGTAGGCGAGTCCGAGTAAAACCACCGCTCCCGCGAGTAGCTTATATGTGCGTTTTGAAAAAGGTCGTGTAAGGAACAGCCCCATCAGGGCGCCTGCGACAATTGAAAAGATTCCGGTGAGACTCATTGTCAGGACGATCGCCAGCCCAATCACAGCGACAAAGATTTTCCGCTCCCTGCCTTGCATCGAAAAACTCAGGAAGAAGGGCAGGATCAGCCACTCAGCCATATGCGCGGGCTCGCGGAAAGTCCCGGTTGCACGATGATAAAAGCCGCTCTCTCCGGAGAATACCGTTGCCTGGGCCAGGCCGCTCGTTCCCTCGCGGGTTCGCGGTGGCTCGGGCCAGTTGAACACGTGAGCGAGGTAGATGTAAAGCGAAAAAACCGCTATGACCACGCCGCAAAGAACGAGGCCGCGTATTAGCCGCGGCCCTTCGCCTTCGCTCAGCAGCCAATAGGAAGTGTAGAGGGCGGAAGCGAACGCGAGGATGTTCACGTAGCGAATTGCCACGAATACCCAGTACGGCAGGCTGGCTTTCGCGGGCATCATTCCGGTGAAGTCCGCCGCGTACACCGCTGTCATCATCACAGTCCAGACGGTGAAAAGCAT
>JACDDZ010000099.1 GCA_013816695.1 Gemmatimonadaceae bacterium | reverse complement strand
GATCATGACATGCCGCTCTACCGTTATCTCGGCGGACCAATGGCGCGGACGCTTCCGGTCCCAATGATGAACATCCTGAATGGTGGAGCGCACGCAACGAACACCGTGGACTTCCAGGAATTCATGATCGTCCCTGTCGGCGCACAAAAGTTTTCGGATGCGCTTCGAATGGGAACCGAGGTGTTTCATGCGCTCAAGAAAGTCCTCGTAAAGAAGAAGATGTCGACAGGAGTGGGTGATGAAGGTGGATTTGCGCCTGACCTCAAGAGCGATGAGGACGCGCTGAAGGTTGTCGTGGAAGCAATCGAGAATGCCGGCTATGCGCCTGGCCGCGAGATCGCAATTGCGCTGGACTGCGCTGCTTCGGAGCTTTTCAAGAATGGTACTTACACATTCAAGAAGAGTGGCGCCGGAACGCTTGATGTCGATGGAATGATCGAGCTGTATGCCAGGTGGCTCGATGAATATCCAATCGTATCAATCGAGGACGGTCTTTCCGAAGATGACTGGGAGGGTTGGGCGAAGCTCACGGCCGCACTCGGGGACAGGGTACAGCTGGTTGGCGACGACCTCTTCGTGACTAATACAGAGCGCCTGGCTCGCGGAATCGAGAACGATGTTGGGAACGCAATCCTTATCAAGCTGAATCAGATCGGCACTTTGACCGAGACGCTCGAGTCAATCGAAATGGCGAGGGCGAACGGGTATCAGTCCATTATCTCGCACAGGTCCGGCGAGACGGAGGACACCTTCATCGCGGACCTCGCGGTTGCAACTGGCGCGGGTCAGATCAAGACAGGCTCGGCGAGCCGCACAGACCGCGTGGCCAAGTACAACCAGCTGCTCCGGATTGAGGAGCAGCTCGGCGAGCAGGCCGAGTATCCGGGCGGATCCATCTACGGGTTGTAAGGGACGGATCGATGAAAAGGCTGGTTTGGCTGCTTGTAATTGCGGCTGCGGCTTTCTTCGCGCTTCAGGGTGGGGAATACAGCACGCAGGATCTTTTTAAGCAGCGCGAGCGGAAGGAAAAAATGCAGGTTTCCCTCGATTCTCTTCGGCGACAGGTCGACTCGCTGAAGGCCGTGAAGAAGGCAATCGAGACTGATCCGGCTGTGCAGGAGCGATTAGCTCGCGAGGAATTCGGGATGGTTCGTGGAGATAAGGAGCTTTTATACCGATTTGTACAGGATTCTGTCGTAGTTCCAGGCGGTCGTTAGCTTGATTCTCGTATTCGCCCCGTTTATGTTCCAGTTCTATCGCGGGGTGGAGCAGCCTGGTAGCTCGTCGGGCTCATAACCCGAAGGTCGCGGGTTCAAATCCCGCCCCCGCCATATGCACAAGCGGCCGGTCCGAGAGGGCCGGCCGTTTGTGTGAACCACCCAAAACGGACCGCACGACCCAAAACCAACCACCCAAAACGCAGTTATTCCCAATACCCGTTAAGATTTTTCTTTCCGTTGGCAGGGTAGCTCAGCTGGCTAGAGCGCACGACTCATAATCGTGAGGTCGGGAGTTCGAGTCTCCCTCCTGCTATTTTCTGACACGCCTCCAGATATTAAGCCCGCCCCGGTCAACGACCTGGCCGGGCTTTTTTTTCAGTTTGCCGGCGCTGCGGGTTGCCGTCGTGCGGATGACCAGTGAATTGCCCGGATCTTCCATTTGCCGTTCAACTTTGTCAGGACCATGAGTTCGGTGCCATTACTGTTAATCGCCCGGCCCTTGAAGTTGCCAGTCGTGATGGAAGTGGACGTGACCCACGCTGTGCTGCCGCTACGATTTACACGCACGAGCTTTCGCAGGGACGGCACGGCGCGGGCAAACTCGATGTCTCCCCCAAGATGGTGCGATAGATATTCCGCGCGGGTTTCAAGCGACCCACTTTCGAGCACGATTACGTCGTCCGCCAGGAGCGACCTGATGGCGCCGGAATCTGCCGCGCCGAGGGCAGCGTGGAATCGGTCAATTGTCGCGACAATGGACGTTGAGTCATGATCGGCCATCGCGTTCGCAGGAACGGCTTTGAGACTGAACACTACGGCAACTGCCAGAATAGCTCGCGATCGTGAAATCATTTGCAATTAGGCCAGAATGTTGGAAAGGAGACAGCAGTTTGCATTACACCGAATATAGGGATTGGCCTCATGAAATGTCTAAGCTGTACCCGGCGATGGCGCCCCGGCTTTGATTTGGCGTTCACGCCACAATGAGTAGACAGCAGGGAGCACAATGAGCGTTAACGCCGCGCTTGTGATGAGCCCCCCCACCATCGGTGCGGCGATGCGTTTGAGCACGTCGGAACCCGTTTCCTGGCTCCACAGAATTGGGACCAGCGACAGGGTTATTGCAGCCACGGTCATCATCTTGGGACGAAGACGTTCGACAGCGCCGTAGCGGACGGCTCCTTGTAAATCCGAGAGTGTTGGCACAACTCCTTCGAGTTCTCTCTTGCGCACAATATCGTTCCATGCGTGATCGAGGTATATGAGGAGGATCACGGCGGTTTGTGCCGCAACACCAGCGAGCGCGATGAATCCGATGGCAACGGCCACGCTCATGTTGTATCCAAGAATCCACATCAGCCACACGCCCCCGGCGAGTGCGAAGGGAAGTGAAAGCATAACTATGAGACTTTCTCCGGTGCTCCTGAAGTTCATGAACAAGAGGCCAAATACGATTAGAAGAGTCAGAGGAACCACAATTCGGAGTCTCCGCCCAGCGCGCTCCATTGCCTCATACTGGCCCGACCATTCCAGGCGGTAGCCAGGCGGTAGAGCCAGCTTTGCCTGCAGCAGTACTTTGGCATCGGCGACATATCCCCCGACATCGCGGTTCCTCACGTCAACGTAGACCACATTGTTGAGATTCGAATTTTCGGATTTGATGAGTGTTGGCCCCTGCACGATTTGTATTCTTGCCAATTCTCCAAGCTCCACTTGGGCACCAGACGGAGTTGTGACAAGAAGACGGCCGATCTCGGCCGGATCAGATCTGAGCTCGCGCGGGTAGCGCACAAGAACTCCATAGCGTTCACGGCCTTCGAACACCTGGCCCGACTCCATTCCGCCAACAGCGGTGGCGAGTGCCATCTGAACCTCGTCGCCTTCCAATCCATATCTCGCGGCTGCCGCGCGGTCGAGTGACACGTCGATGTACCTGCCGCCTATTGCGCGTTCTGAAAACACTGTGTTCGTGCCCTTTACCTCTGGCAATATCATTTCGATCTCCTTTCCGAGGCTGTCCAGCACAGCCAGGTCAGGCCCAAAAATCTTGATTCCCACCGGTGTCTTGATCCCGGTAGCGAGCATGTCGAGTCGGTTCTTGATTGGCATGCTCCACATGTTGCCCACGCCAGGCGTCTTGACGGTTGCGTTCGCCTCGGAAACAATGGAATCGAAATCGACATTTTTGCGCCATTCGGACCGGTCTTTCAGAATTGCGATCGTTTCTATCATTGACATGGGTGCCATGTCGGTTGCCGACTCCGCGCGCCCAATTTTTCCCAGTACGCGATCTACTTCCGGAATTTTGGAGAGCGCGGCATCACGCTGCTGCAGAATGAGCTTTGCCTGGCCCGTACCCACGCCGGGAAAGAGAGAAGGCATGTCCATCATGCTGCCCTCGTTGAGCGGCGGCATGAACTCGCTTCCAAGTCGCATCCACGGGAGAATTGTCACCGCCAGAGCTATCCCGGCAACTGCAACTGTTTTCTTACGGTTCCGCAGCACAACATCTATGAGAGGGCGGTAAATCCGGATCAGGAATCTGTTTACCGGATTTGCAGACTCCGGCTTCACTCTGCCCCGGATGAGATATCCCATCAGTACGGGAACCAATGTGATGGAAAGGATTGCCGCCGATCCCATTGCAAGTGTTTTTGTCCACGCGAGCGGCTTGAACAGCCGGCCCTCCTGGTCCTGCAGCGCAAAGACAGGCAGAAAGCTGGCAGTAATTATGAGAAGGGATACAAAGAGAGAACCGCCGACTTCGCGACTGGATTCAACTACGAGATCCCACCGCGATCGATGTGTTCCCTCAGCAGCGTCATGTTCTATATGCTTGTGAAGATTCTCCACCATGACGATCGCGGCGTCAATCATTGCCCCAATGGCCACTGCAAAACCGCCGAGACTCATGATATTTGCGGAGAGGCCGAGCGCGCGCATGGCCAGAAATGACATCAGAATTCCAACGGGCAGTGTCACGACGGCGACCAGAGCGCTCTGGGCGTGGAACAGGAACAGGATTGTTATCAGCGCGACGATGATCGATTCTTCGACGAGCTTTCCGCGTAAAGTGCGGATCGCTGCCTCGATTAGCCCCGACCGGTCGTATCCATTCACGAACTGCACGCCGGCCGGCAATGCGGTTTTCAGGTCGGCCATTTTCTTCTTCACTGCCTTGATCACTTCAAGCGGATTGGATCCGTACCGCATTACAACCCAGCCGGTGACGACCTCACCCTTTCCATCGAGATCGGTGATGCCGCGCCTGATGGCGGGGCCAATCTGAACGTTGGCGACATCGCCAACAGTTATAGGGGTTCCAGCACTGGTTGCCCCAATCGAAACTGACTGGATGTCGGCGGCTGACGTGAACCGTCCGCGACCTCGCACGATATACTCGGCGCCTCCCATCTCCAGCACGCGCCCGCCTACATCGGCATTTGAGTTTTGAACTGCACTGGAAACTTTCGTGAGCGGAATCCCGAACGCCGCAAGTTTCGCCGGGTCCACTTCAACCTGATATTCCTTTTCAAAGCCCCCGAAAGATGCTATCTCGGACACTCCTGGAACCGAAGTGAGCGCGGGACGCACAACGAAGTCCTGAAGTCCACGGAGCTCAGCGAGATTAAGTGTGCCGGTTTTGTCTGCCAGGATGTACTGCATCACCCAGCCGACGCCTGTCGCGTCTGGTCCAAGCGTCAGCTGCGCGGACGGAGGGAGTTTGCCACGCACGGAATTCAGGTATTCGAGCACACGAGAACGCGCCCAGTATAGATCGGTGCCGTCCTCGAATACCACATACACTGCAGAGAGTCCAAACTGGCTCATTCCGCGCACGAATTTTATGCGCGGTACCTTGAGCAACTCGGTTGCCAGGAGATAGGTGACCTGGTCCTCGACAAGCTGCGGCGCCTGGCCGGGCCACTCCGTCATGACGATCACCTGAACGTCAGACAGATCCGGAATCGCGTCGACTGGCGTGCGGAGCATTGCGTAGGTCCCGGCGATCGCAAGCGCGGCCGTGGTGACCAGCACCGCAATTCTGCGTCGCACCGACCAGCTGATTATTCGATCGAGCATGGCGGTTACCGCTTTGGCGCTGAAGACATGCCGGGCATGTCCTTCATGTCTGCGCCTTTGCTGTCCATCTCGGAGCCACCCATACCCGGCATTCCCTTCATTACGTCACCGAGATTTGACTCAGAGTCTATGAGGAATTGCGCAGAGGTAACAACGCGCTGGCCGCGTGTAAGACCACTTAGAATTTCGATGTATTCGGTACCGGTTCTGCCAGTCGTTACAACGTGCGGCATGAGTTTTCCGGCGCCCATGTCCACAAACACGATGTTGCGCTGCCCGGTTTGAATCACCGCTGACCGTGGCACTGAGAGTGCCGATTGTGTCGCGGTATTAAGTCGAACTGTTGCGTACATGCCAGGCTTAAGCAGACGGCCAGTGTTTTGAACCGTGATTCGAGCGCGTACAGTTCGTGTTGCCTCGCCAAGCATCGGGTAGATGTACGTCACTCGGCCGCTGAAAGGCCGTCCGGGGAAGCTTGTGAAGTCAAGAGTGGCCGCAGTCCCGGGAGCAACAATGCCGGCGTCCGCTTCTCTAAGTTGCGCATCAATCCAAACGTCAGACAGGTCGGCGATGGTGTACAACTCTTCGCCCGCGATGATTGCCTGGCCCTGCACGACTTTCTTGTCCAGCACTATTCCGGAAGCGGGAGAATAAAGTGTAACGGTTCGCTGTACCCGCCCGCTCTTTAATACAGAGTTGATTTGTGATTCGGAAACGTCCCAGAGCCGGAGCCGCTGACGCGCAGCGCCAACCAGGTCAGAGGATGCGCCCGGAACCCCGGGCACCAGACTTCCCGAAATCGTCCTGGATAACCGATACGCAACGAGCAGCTCTTGCTGCGCCGCGAGCAGTTCAGGCGAAAAAACAGTTGCAAGCGCCTGACCCCGTGTGACTGGTTGTCCTGAGAAGTTTACGAAAAGCCGTTCGACGTACCCGCCGAACTTCGGCGTGACTTTGGCCAGGCGCGATTCATTGACCATTACCGTGCCGACTGTTCGGATCTCGCGCGAAATCGGCCGCGACTCCACGATTCCAAACGTTACGCCAAACTGTCGTTGCTGAAGTGGAGTCAGCACGACCGTGGCGCCGGATGTTGTGCTCGTGACGGGCGACA
>JACDDZ010000098.1 GCA_013816695.1 Gemmatimonadaceae bacterium | reverse complement strand
GGGGAGCACTGCGCATGGTACGATGATGTCGACTCATGCCTTTCGCAGATTTCGTATTATCTGAAAGATGAGGCCGAGCGAAAGCGCATTCAGGCAGAGGGCGAGCAGTTCGCGCGCAGATTTCACACGTATGACCAGCGAATTGCAAACCTGCTCGAGCAGAGCGAATTCGTGAATCCGGTCCAGAGATGAACCATTTATTTGTTACCCAGGATTACGGTCCCGACCGGGGCGGGATGGCGCGCCGGCACGTCGAGTTGTGTCGCCGCTTCACGAATGCCACCAATGCGATGGCGGTCTCCACCGTCGCCAACCCCGACGCTCTCGCGTTCGACACTCTCGAGGACTATCGCATCGACAGGCAGCCATTTCCTTTTTCGCAGGCAAATCGCTTTGCTAACCAGGTTCGTTGGAGCCGTTCGCTGGTTGCTGAATGGAGGGGAAGCGTTGACGTCATCCACTGTGGAAATATCCGGCCAGTCGGGTATGCGATTCAGTGGGCGCACAGGCGTCTCGGTGTGCCTTATCTCGTTTATGTAAATGGCGGCGATCTGCTTCGCGAGCGGATGAAAGCCGCTAATCCCCTCAAGCGTATTGCGGCAAGAAATATTTTCGGGAACGCGTCTGGAATAGTCGCGACTTCAAGGTGGGTTGCTGATTTGTCGGCCGAAGTGATGAGTGAGATTGGCGTTCGTGCCGCGCCGCCGGTTGTGGCAATCGGATTGGGAACCGATCCCGTGCATTTCTCGCCCGGAAAAGATTCAGGTGCTCTGCGTGCGTCGTGGGGAGTGGGCGATGCCCCTTTGATGCTTACAGTTGCGCGGCTCGTTCCGCACAAGGGACAGGACACGGGCATGCGTGTGCTCCGGGAGCTGCGCGGCGAATTCCCCGATCTTCGCTACGTTCTCGTTGGCGATGGCCATCACGAAGGTGACCTTAGGAGGCTGGCAGTCGAGCTTGGCGTAGCGTCGCGTGTAATTTTCGCCGGTAACCTGAATGACGCTGAACTTGCCGAGGCTTACTCTACGTCGACCGTATATGTGGGCCTTTCACGAATTGACCGCGAGGTAAATGCGGAGGGTTTTGGGATTTCCTTTCTCGAGGCCGCTGCGTCGGGGATTCCCTCAGTTGCTGGAGATTCAGGCGGGGTCAGCTCTGCCGTGCGAGACATCGAGACCGGATTTCTCGTTCCTCCGCTCGACGTCCTCGCCGCCGCATCGAAGATTCGCGCACTGCTGACCGACGCATCGCTTCAGGAGACAATGGGCGCATCGGCCCGCAGGGCGGTTGAGACCTATTTCAACTGGGAGCGTGTCGCGAGAGATACGCGCGACTTCACTCTGGATGTTACCGCCGGGGCCGCGCGATGAATCGCACCGTCAGCAACAAGCTCGAGATGGTCGCGCTCAAGACAATTGTATCCATTCTCCGGCTCTTGCCCTGGCGAATCGCAACTTCGTTTGGTGCGAGCCTTGGCGCACTCGGATACCGGCCGCTCGGAATTCGAAGGAAAGTTGTAGAGCGCCAGGTCGCCGGGGCATTTCCGGAGATGTCAAAGGATGAAGTAGATCGGATCGCTTTCGAGTGCTATCGCCACCTTGGCCGCTCCACAATCGAGACGGCACTGCTCCCGTATCGAGGGGCGAAGGGAGTGCTGGGGCTCGTTGAATCGGTGAGCGGATGGGAACACATGGAAGCCGGAATCGCGGCCGGCAAGGGAGTGGTGCTTGCTGCCGGGCATTTCGGAAACTGGGAGCTGCTGGGGTCGTATCTGGCGGCGCGCGGTGTTGCAGTGGATGCGATTGTTCGCGCGATGGCTAACCCGGATTTTGATCGCTACCTGAACGCAACGCGCGAAGAAATCGGAATGACGGTTATTTACGATCGCGATGCCGTCCGACGCACACCTCGCTCACTCCGGGAGGGCCGGGTTGTTGCCTTTGTTGCGGATCAGGGTGTGCTGGGTCTGGCTTCGACCTTTGTGCCTTTTTTCGGGCGACCCGCGAAAACGCCCCGGGGCGCGGCGGTATTCGCCTTGCGATTCAATGCACCAGTGGTGTTCGCGGTTGCCGTCCGGAAGCCAAACGGTCTATACCACATATCGGTGGAGCCGGTCGAGGTCCAACCGACCGGGGACCGTGACGCCGATGTCGACAGAATCGTTGCGAAGTACACTGGAATACTCGAGTCGTGGGTGCGACGGTATCCCGAGCAGTATTTTTGGCATCATAGGCGGTGGCGGCGTCAGCCGCCGGATACGCCGCCGGAATTGCGTGATCCTGTTGCGGATTAAAGGGGAATCGAGTGCTCGATAGCGTGCAGCGGAGGCGATTGTTCGGCGACAACAGGGCGAGGATCGGAATTTCGATCGTCGTGATAATGTCGCTCGCAGCGATCTTTGCGCCATTGATTGCATCACACAGCCCGATCGACATCGACCTCAACCATCTCCTGCAGCGGCCCGGTTCCGGGCACCTGCTCGGCACCGATGTTCAGGGGCGGGATATCTGGTCGCGGCTCGTTTACGGTGCGCGCGTTTCACTAACTGTCGGCTTGATATCGCAGGGAATAGCGCTCCTTCTCGGCGTGTCGCTTGGACTTCTCGCCGGGTACTACGGCGGTTGGGTCGACGAAGTTGTCATGCGGCTGGCGGACGTGACTCTCGCATTTCCAACGCTGCTGCTCCTGATTGCAATGGTGGCCGCTCTTCAGCCGTCCATGGGTGTTGTGTTCGCCACGATTGGAATTGTCGGGTGGGCTGGGATGGCGCGTCTCGTACGCGGTCAAGTTCTTGTCGTTCGGCAACTCGAGTATGTCCAGGCCATCCGCGCGCTTGGAGCCGGTGATATCCGGATCATGCTGCAGCATGTGTTGCCAAATGTGATTGCACCCGTGGTAATAGCAGCAACGCTTGGAGTTGCGGGAGCGATCATGGCCGAAGCTGCGCTTTCATTCCTGGGACTTGGTGTTCCGCCACCGGCACCGAGCTGGGGGTCGATGATCGCAGAGGGCCGCGACCTGGATCAGCTTCGCCATGCGCCCTGGACTTCACTTTTTCCGGGTATCGCGATTGGCGCGGCAGTGCTCGGGTTCAACCTTCTCGGTGATGCTCTGCGCGATGCGCTGGATCCCAAGCAGCAGCGCAAGGCACCGAGGAAACCGATGAAGGGATGATTCGACACGCACTACTCATCACTGCGATGATCATTGGCTGTGGAGATTCGATGGAGTCGAACTCCGCGCCAATTCCCGGCATCGCGCCAACGCCCGGAACCTTCGGTCTTTCGGACATTGCGAGCGGCTTGAGCAATCCTGTACATCTCACAGCGCCTGCCGGCGACCCGCGCCTGTTCGTTGTGGAGAAGGCTGGTCGCATACGCATAGTCAAGAATGGCGCTTTGCTCGCGGTGCCGTTCCTCGATATCAGCGCAAAGGTCAGTAACGGGACAGAACAGGGTCTATTGAGCGTTGCGTTTCATCCGTCGTATTCCTCAAACGGATTTCTCTACGTCGACTATACGAACAAGAGCGGCGATACGAGAATCGAGCGCTACACGGTTTCATCGAATGCCGATGTGGCAAATCCGGCATCAGCAAAAACAATTCTCGCAATCGACCAGCCTTTTGCGAATCACAACGGCGGGTTGAACCTGTTTGGGCCCGATGGATTTCTGTACATCGGCATGGGCGATGGTGGTAGTGGCGGTGATCCAAGTGGAAACGGCCAGAACAAGAACATTCTTCTGGGAAAGCTCCTTCGGATAGATGTGGATCACGGAGATCCGTACTCCGTTCCTGCGGGAAACCCATTTGCGAGTGGCGGCGGACGCCGTGAGATATGGGCGTACGGATTGAGAAATCCGTGGCGGTTTGCTTTCGACAGGTCCTCGAAGCTGCTCTACATCGCCGACGTAGGTCAGAATGCATATGAAGAGATCAATGTCGTCGCGACGAATCGTGCCGGCGTCAACTACGGCTGGAACATCATGGAAGGCGTATCCTGTTTCGGCTCGTCTTCATGCAATCAGTCTGGACTGCAGCGGCCTGTCGTGACTTACAATCGTGACGGCGGAGCGTGCACGGTTATTGGTGGAATGGTTTATCGCGGTACGGCCGTGCCGCAGCTCGTTGGCCATTATCTCTACGCCGACTACTGTGCCGGATGGATCCGCAGCTTCAAGTGGACGAACGGCGCTGTTGCAAATCCAACTGGATGGCAAACATCGGCGCACGGTACAATTTTGTCTTTCGGGGAGGATTCAGCCGGTGAGATGTACGTCCTTTCAGCTAACGGTCGCGTTTACAAAATCATAAAGTCGTGAGCCCTGCCTACAAGCGGTCGAGCCCGGGAAATCACTGCCTGAGTTTCGCCGCCTCATCGAACGCTACCCTGATTCGCAGATCGAAACACAGGCCAGGGAAGCACTGGCAAATCTCAAGAAGGAAATGTCCTTCGAGCAGTAGCTACGCGCCGACCTTGATTAGCCCGTAGTCCCGCGCACCCTTCCGGATAAGTTGGTATCCACCGGCAAGCGGCTGCGCAGAATTCATGGTTGTCGCGACAGTGGCGCGCTCCCCATTCAGGTAGACTCCACCCTGCTCGAGCAGCCTGCGCGCGGCGCCCTTCGACGCAACCAGCTTGAGAGCAACGAGCGCGTCAGCAATACCTGTATCAGCCGCGACTGAAGCTGAAGGAATTTCGTCCGCCAGCGTTCCAAAGACATCGGATGACAATCCTCGCGGATCGCTGCCGCCAAAGAGGACGGCCGAGGCCTGTTCCACGATGCGGGCGTTCGCGTCCCCGTGAACACGCGTGGCCACCTCTCTCGCGAGGGTAACCTGCGCGAGGCGCTTCTCCGGAGACTTTTGCGTCGCCGAATCCAACTCCTCGACTTCAGCACGCGAGAGCAGTGTAAATAGCCGGAGGTACGACGAGATATCCCGGTCATCGACGTTGATCCAGAACTGGTAGAACTTGTACGGGGATGTGAGTTTTGCGTCCAGCCACACGCTGCCCGCTTCGGTCTTGCCGAACTTTGTGCCGGCCGCCGTCGAGACAAGGGGGAATGTCATTGCGTGTGCTTCGGCGCCGAGAGTCCTGCGAATGAGTTCCATCCCGGCGGTGATGTTTCCCCACTGATCGCTGCCTCCGACCTGCAGAGTGGCACCATCGCGCTTGTGCAGCTCGAGATAGTCGTAGGCCTGCAGCAGCATGTACGAAAACTCAGTGTACGAAATACCGGCTTCCATACGCGAGTTCACCGACTCCTTCTGGAGCATGTAATTCACGGTGAAATGCTTACCGACATCACGCATGAAATCGATGGCATTCAACTCGGTAAGCCACTCCGCATTATTCCGCAGGAGTGCCGGGTTGTTCCCGTCGAAATCCAGGAACCGCTCGAGCTGGCCGCGGATCGCCTCGGCATTCGCGCTGACAGTAAAAGCAGTGTGGAGCTGGCGCTCGGCAGTCTTGCCGCTCGGATCCCCGATCAACCCCGTTCCGCCGCCAACCAGGGCGACAGGGCGGTGGCCCGCCCGCTGCAGGTGAACGAGGCCCATGATTGGAACAAGACTGCCAACGTGGAGGCTGGTCGCCGTGGGATCGAATCCCGCGTAAGCCGTCACCGGTCCAGCTTCCAGCGCCCTGGGCAGCCCCTCGGTGTGCTGGAAGAGCATGCCCCGCCACATCAGCTCGTCGAGAATGTCGAAGTTCACCTGCTTTGGCATAGCCGGGAAGATAACGCGCATTAGCTTTCTCGCAGATGCCCCAGAGTAAATCCAAGAAAAAAGATTCCTTTCGGAAGCGCCACCCGACGCTCATTCGGGCCTTAGTCCTTGGCGTGATATTTACCGGAGCCCTGGGTTTCGGGATCCTGTACGCCTCGTGGGCACTGATATGCCGCTCGGGCGCATGCCCTTCGATTGAAGTGCTCGACGAGTATACACCGAAGCAGACATCCAAGCTTTATGCGGTGGATGGACGGTTCATCGCGGAGCTGGGGCTGGAAAAACGTACGCTGGTGAAGCTCAGTGAAATCCCGCTCACTGTCCAGAATGCGTTTGTGGTCACCGAGGACAAGCGGTTTTACTCGCACTCGGGGATCGACTGGCGGCGTGTTTTTGGAGCCGCTTTCAAGGACGTCATTTCCATGAGCTTCACTGAGGGTTTCTCGACAATCACAATGCAGCTGGCGGGAAATGTTTTTCCCGAGAGCATCGATCGACGGGAGCGCCGTGGAATTGGCGCCCTGACCAGAAAACTCAAGGAAGCAAAGGTCGCGCGGGCAATTGAAGCGCGGTACGACAAGAAGAAAATTCTCGAGCTCTATCTCAACCAGATCTCACTCGGGAACGGTGCTTTCGGAGTCGAGACGGCGTCGCAGAGGTATTTCGGGAAATCGATTCGCGACGTGAATATTTCCGAGGCAG
>JACDDZ010000097.1 GCA_013816695.1 Gemmatimonadaceae bacterium | reverse complement strand
CACACGTGTGGTGGGGAACCAAGGGCCCGAAGACGACGCCCAAGGAAACCATCACGACCGGAAAAGTCAGGATCAAGCAGGTTCGCAGTGGTATCGGGCATTCGTGGCGCATGCGTCGCACGCTCGAAGCACTCGGACTGAAGCACCATCAGGATGAGGTAATCCAGAAGGATTGTCCCTCACTTCGTGGACAACTCAAACATGTGCGTCACCTCGTTGAAGTGACCCCTGTCGAGGAATAGATAAGTGGCTGAAAAGACAGAAAAGATTGGACTGCACAACCTGGCGCCGGCTCCTGGTTCACACCGGGATCGCAAGCGCCTGGGCCGTGGTCCGGGATCCGGAACCGGAAAGACTTCAGGTAAGGGACACAAGGGAATCAAGGCGAGAGCCGGTCACCACGGACCCGGCGGTGGAAAGCCGCAGTTCGAAGGTGGCCAGATGCCGCTTACCCGCAGACTGCCGAAGCGCGGTTTCACGAATATCTTTCGCGTAGAGCATCAGGTCGTGCGGTTCAGCGATCTCGATCGCCTTCCTGAAGGAGCTGAAGTCACCGAGGAAGCGCTGAAGGAGGCGGGGATCATAGCAAAGCGTAAGGGCCCTGCCAAGTTGCTCGCCAACGGTGAATTGACACGCGCTGTAACTCTTCGCGGTATCAAGATGAGTGCAGCCGCACGTGAGAAGGTTGTCGCGGCCGGAGGCCGCGTAGAGGAGTAACATGGCACAAGCAAACCCGGCCGCGGCTGCAAAGAACATTTACAACACGCCCGAGCTGTGGCAGAAGATCACTTTCACTTTCCTCTGCCTGGTTATTTACCGGGCGGGGGCGCACATCACGGCTCCTGGAATCGACGTCATCGCATTGACGGACTTTTTCAAGAACACGAATGGCGGCGGCGGTCTTCTCAACCTGTATGACCTGTTCGTAGGTGGCGGACTTTCCAAGGCAACCATCTTCGCGCTTGGAATCATGCCGTACATCTCTGCCAGCATTTTCATGCAGATCGCGGGCGCTGTTGTCCCGACTGTCGAAAAAATGCAGAAGGACGAGGAAGGCCGGAAGAAAATCACGCAGTGGACGCGATATGGAACCGTAGTCCTGGCCGCAATTCAGGCCTGGGGCTTCGCTCTCTTTACCTCGTCGCTCGAAAATGCGGTGATAAACCCTGGCTTCACGTTCAAGGTGCAGATGGTTCTCCTGCTTACCACTGGCGCAATATTCGTCATGTGGCTCGGGGAACAGATCACTGAACGTGGTCTCGGCAACGGCGCCAGCCTTATCATCTTTTTCTCGATCGTCGAGCGCTTCTGGCCGGGAATCTTCAGCACCTTCCGATTTGTCCAGACCCAGGCGGTGGGACTCTTCTCGCTCGTCCTACTTGGCGTGGTCATGGTTGCTGTTGTGGCGGGAACCGTCGCGATCACAATGGCTGCGCGCAGGGTGATGATCCAGATCCCGCAGCGGACAATGGCTCGTGGACGGATGCGCGAGGCCGCCAAGAACTTCATTCCGCTTCGGGTGAACGCGTCGGGCGTAATGCCGATCATTTTTGCATCATCTGTAATCGTTGTGCCTGGCGCAATTGCGCAGTTCAGCGGAAATCCAACGGCGCAGAGACTGGCGGAGTATTTCTCGCCCGGCTCGCTGCTGTACTACGCATTTACGGCCTTTTTAATCGTTTTCTTCACCTACTTCTACACGTCGATCATTTTCAATCCGGTCGACCTGTCGGAGAACCTGAAGAAGCAGGGCGGCTTCATTCCTGGCGTAAAGCCGGGATCACGCACTGCCGAGTACATCGATCATGTTGTGACGCGTATCACGCTTCCGGGCGCGATTTTCCTGACGTTCATTGCTTTGCTTCCAGTTTTCATTGCAGACCTGATCAACGTGCCGTTCCGCTTCGGTGGAACCTCGCTGCTTATCGTCGTCGGTGTGGCACTCGATACAATGGCGCAGATGCAGCAACACCTGCTATTGAGAAAGTACGATGGCTTCATGAAGAAAGGTCGCGTTCGGTTCCGCGGTCGTCAGGCAATGGGCGGAGGTTTCTAGGCTTTTTGGCATGGTGCCGGGCTGGGCATAGTCCACGGCACCTAGCTGTCGCCGGTGCTTGGGCGACGTAGCTTCTGTCGCATGACGGCCGGCGCCAGACGGTGCCTTAGGACTACGCCCAACCCGGCGGATAGTTTGGCAAGAAACGACAGACGGAGTGGCCCATGCGGCCGCTCCTTTTTTTCGCGGGGAGTCGGGTGAAGACTGTCGCTTCGGTGCTCCAGAGCAGCGTCTGGAGCCGGCCCATTATGCGACAGAAGCTACGTCGCCCGAGCACCGGCGAAGCTAGCTGCGGCGGAGCATCGAAGCGACGGTCGCCCGCAGTGGACTGCATGGTGCTTCGCGCGCAATTCGATACGGAGATAACTTTCTTTTCATGATCATAGTTTTGCTTGGACCGCCGGGGGCGGGGAAAGGGACTCAGGGAGAACTGATCGCTGAGCGGTTGGGTATCCCGAAGATTGCGACCGGGGATGTGTTGCGCGCCGCATTGCGTGATGGCACGACGCTCGGGCTCGAGGCGAAAGCGTTCATGGATCGCGGCGATCTCGTTCCGGATCGCGTGATTCTCGGCATCATGAAAGAAGCGATGAATTCCGAATCTGCAGCGAAGGGTGCCATTCTGGATGGCGTAGTCCGGACCGTGCCGCAGGCAGAAGGATTGGGGATGATGCTCGCGGAGCTGGGCAAGAAAGTCCATTCAGTGCTGCTCTTCAAGGTCGATGACGAGGAGCTCGTAACACGGTTGAGCGGCCGTACCGTTTGTGAAAAGTGCCAGACTCCCTACAGCGGCAGGCAGCCGGGAGAGTCCTGTGAAAAGTGCGGCGGGAAAATTGTACGCAGAAAGGACGATGAGCCGGAGTCCATCCGGAATCGGTTGTCGGTTTATCGTTCGCAGACCGAGCCGGTGATCGAATGGTACAAGAAGAATGACGGCAAGATCATCGAGATCGAAGCCGCGGGCGCACTTGGCGATGTGACAGCCCGTGCAATGAAAGCACTGGAGCAATGATTCAACTGAAGTCTTCTCGCGAGATCGACATCATGGCTCGCGGAGGTGCCATACTCGCGGCCACCGTGGCGCTGCTGGAGCGCGAGGTGCGCGCTGGCATGTCCACGGCCGATCTCGACAAGATCGCCGAGGATTTCATTCGGGGACATGCGGGCGCGACTCCGGCATTCAAGGGACTCTATAATTTTCCTGCGAGTATCTGCACTTCGATCAACCACGAGATCGTGCACGGCATCCCGTCCAGGAAGCGGGTGCTTGACCAGGGGGACCTCGTGTCTATCGACATTGGTGTGCAGTTGGAGGGATACTATACGGATTCGGCCACTACGGTTCCGGTTGGGAAGGTATCCGAAGAGTCAGAGAAGCTTTTGCGAGTGACACGCGAAGCGCTCCACGCCGGAATTCAGGAGGCCATCCCGGACAACCATCTTGGTGACATCGGTCATGCCATACAGAAAATTGTAGAGGCGGCCGGTTTCACGGTGGTGCGTGATCTGGTGGGGCATGGCATTGGCGTAAACTTTCACGAAGATCCGCAGGTACCGAATTACGGAAAGCCGAAGCGCGGAGCGCGGCTCACGCCCGGTCTCACCATCGCCATCGAGCCAATGGTGAATATCGGCTCACCAGAGACGCGAACGATGCCCGACCGGTGGACAGTCGTAAGTATCGACGGCTCACGCTCCGCGCATTTCGAGCATACTGTCGCCGTTACCGAATCGGGGCCGCGGATTCTTACTCTCGCCGCCTGACAGAGGGGCAAGAAAAAGGGGAGCCAAGGCTCCCCCTTTTTTTGACGGCAGCCGGCAACTATTTGACAGTCACTGTTTGCACCATGCCGTGCATGAAGTGCGGCTTGCCATCCTTTGCGTCAGGGACGAAGCAGATGAAGATGTAATCGGCGGGAGTGAATACCAGTCCAACCGAGACCGGCCTGCCTTTCACGAGTCCTGCAACACCACCAATTGCTTTCGCCGGCGGCGGGCCGTCCATCTTCTCAAGCCACCCCATCACGTCATTGGCATTCCTGCCTGGATTGACGCGTAGCACTGTCAGCTCGTGGGGCTGGTCGGCATCGGTGGTGATGGTCACGCGATGCGGTCCGGCGGTAAGAGGTTCGGACCACTTGAAGTTGTAGTCGACCAGTGAGACGCTGATGTCGCCTTCAGGCAGGGCAGAGGAATTTGCGCCGCTTCGCGTGACAGTGAGATCCTGGTACATCCCCTTCATTATGTGTGGAACATGATCGGGAGTATCGACGAAGCAAAGAATGGCGTAGTTCCCCGGCTCGAGTGACTGGATGACAGCGGTTTCACTCTTCGGACCAACTGCGTTCGGGCCGCCAACTTCCGTAGCCCATGTTGGCGGAGGAGAATTGGGAGTGAGTGCGGCTATGAATTCCTTGACTGTGTGGCTACCCGAGAATTTCACCAGCTGCGCATGATGGAGGGTGGTTCCTTCATTGATAAAACGAAAGCGCGTCAGCCCCGCAGGTACTCGTCCCGGCGCAGTAAACTTGAAGTCGTGTGCGGTGATCGTGACAGTATTCATTTTCGGACGCTTTTGCGCGTCCGTGCGAGATGCGCCCGCCAGTGCGACGAAACCCAAAGAAACGGCAGCCACTGCCTGAAGTCTTCTGTTCATTTCTCTTCTCCTGAGGACATGCGGGGTTGAGTTGTTGAAAATCCGGCCATCCGGGTCAAACGTCAAGGCAGGTTATTCCAGTCCGGCTTCAACGCTTGCTTCAGTCTTGCCAGCGACGGCATCGATCTCAGCCATCGTGCGAACCAGTTCTTCGTGCATCCGGCTCGATGCGGTGCTCTCCGAGAGAGACTTGAGATTTATCAGCACGTTATAAGCGGCACCCCGTGCACCGGCACGCGAAAGAAGTGAGGCGACGCCCGCGTCTGTAATTGCGTTCTGATTTCCCTTCTCGGCACATACTGCGGCCAGGCGCGCAACCTCGCCGCATGCACGCGCAGTCTCGAGCGGAACTTCCGCCGCCGACAACAGCGCTTTGTCGATCGCACTCTGGCGCCTGGCCTGGTCGGCTTCGGTTTCTTTCGGAAGCTTGTATGCTTCGCTCACTGCAGCGTACGCGTCCGCATCCTTCTGCACCAGTGAACCCAGCCTGTTGGAGAGTGCTGCTGCCCGCAGGGCAATTTCCTTCATCTCTCCCTCGACGGCAGCATATTTTTTCTTGCCCACCGTAAGTCCTGCGACCATTTGCACCAGCGATGCGGCGAGGGCCCCAGCGTGAGCCGCTACACTTCCTCCACCGGGGACGGGCGAAGAAGAAGCGATGGACGAAATGAACTGATCAACCGACGTTCCGCCGCTTGCAGCTTCACGGACCTTTTTCTCCAGCACCTGCGCATCGCTGAACTGCGCCAGCTGCATGTGACTTGCTGCCGCCTCGAAGAGAGTCTTTTCGGGAACCAATCCGACGATCTCGCTCCAGGTCACGTTCACGCCCTGCGCCCTTGCTTCCATATTCACGAAGTCGAACACTCTGTGCATTGGCGTCTGGCTGGTGTCCACCAGGTTCATGGACACCTGGGCCTGTCCGTCGACTTCGAGTCCAAGACCCTTCACATACTTGAACCCGCCTGACGATCCTCTCACTGCCCTGGCGATTTTCTTTGCAGCCGGAAGGTTTTCAGCGCCGCCGAGATAGATGTTGTAGGCGACAAGGAACGGCCGGGCGCCAATCGCAACAGCGCCGCACTTTGGGTGGCATGCACGGGGGCCGAAGTCGGGGTCGCGGTCGGGGTTGGTTCCAATTTCTGTGAGGAGAGCCTCGAACTGTCCGCGTCGGACGTCGGCGAGATTCTCACGCGTGGGTCGGGTCGCCGCCCGCTCGTACAGGTAAACAGGAATGTTCAGTTCCGAACCTACGCGTGCCCCAAGCTCACGGGCGAGGGCGATGCAGTCATCCATCGTCGTGCCTTCGAGGGGGACGAAAGGAACCACGTCGGTTGAACCGATGCGCGGGTGCTCCCCAGTGTGTGTCGTCAGGTCTATCTGGCTTGCAGCGGTGCTAATTCCAGCAAACGCAGCGTCGACAGCCTTTCCCAGCGGAGCAACGAAAGTGATCACCGACCTGTTGTGGGATGCGTCGGAGGAAACGTCAAGAATTGTCACTCCCTCTACTGTCGCTATCGCATCGCGGATGGCCTGGACGACTTCCGGACGGCGACCCTCGGAAAAATTCGGAACACACTCGACAAGTTTCATCTCAGGTCAAATTAAGGTGTCTAGGCCTGCGCCTTCGCGTTTTTGCGTCGGCCATCGGACTGCGACAAATCAACCCGTTTGTCGGAATCATGGATTGCATTCAGCAGCCATTCGTGAATTGCCGGATTCCCGGCAATGAA
>JACDDZ010000096.1 GCA_013816695.1 Gemmatimonadaceae bacterium | reverse complement strand
TCTGCCTTCAACAACCCTGGCGACGAAATCGTTCTGCTCGGCGATTGCTCCGACGAGCTTGGTGGATCCGAGTATCTCGCCGCCATCCACGATACTGTCGCGGGCCTGCCACCCACATGCGACTTGAAGGCGGAGAAGGCGCTCATTCAGGCGCTGCTCCAGGCAATCAAGCATGGTGTCGTTTCGTCGGCGCACGACTGCAGTGATGGCGGCATAGCAGTCGCGCTCGCCGAGTGCTGCATCATGGATCGATCGCAGATGTTCGGTGCGCAGGTCGACCTGACTGCATGGCCAAATATTCCACTGCGATCATTGCTCTTCGGTGAAACACAGGGTCGCGTGATCATCTCCACTCCGGATGCCGCAAGCGTATTGGACATCGCAGCGAGCCATGGAGTTCCCGCAAGACGTCTCGGAGTCGTGAACGCGGCGCAATCGCTGGAGATCACGACTGTTACAATAAAGTTCTCGGCCGAGCTCACCGATCTCGCCGACAGTTACTACGGCGCTATTCCCCGTGCAATGAATGCGGCACCGATCGCAGTGGGTGCGTCGGACACCGAACTCGCAGGAGTTGCCTGATGTGCGGCGTATTCGGAATTATCGGGAATGAACACGCAGCGGAGCTGACGCACCTCGGACTCTATTCGCTACAGCATCGCGGCCAGGAGTCCGCAGGTATCGTTGCGTTTGACGGAACCGAAGGCGCCCGCGCAGTCCGGAAGATGGGCCTTGTATCGGAAGGCTTCACGCCAACCGACATCGCTTCCCTTCGCGGCCCTCTCGCGATCGGTCATACGCGCTATAGCACGGCCGGATCTTCGACGATTGAGAACGCCGGCCCCGTCTTCGCGCGCTTTCGGGACGGACACATTTCCCTTGCCCACAACGGAAATCTTGTCAACGCCACCGAGTTGCGCCGTGAGCTGGAAGAGAACGGGTCGATATTCAGTTCCACCATGGACTCTGAAGTGCTTGTCCATCGGCTCGCTCGCACTCCCGCAGGCCCGCCCGAGGAACGGCTTGGCGCCGCCCTGCAGGGTGTCGAGGGTGCCTATTCAATAGTAGTGATCCTCGGCAATACTCTGCTCGCCGCCCGGGACCCGCGTGGGTGGAGGCCGCTGGTCATTGGTCAGCTCAATGGAGCATACGTTGTCGCGTCCGAGACCTGCGCACTCGACATTGTCGGAGCAACAGTGGTTCGCGAGGTCGAGCCGGGCGAGGTTGTGGCCATCGACGCAGATGGACTTCGATCCACCTTCCCCCTGGGGAAACTGGAGCGCCGCCAGTGCGTATTTGAATATGTGTACTTCGCCCGTCCCGACAGTCGCGTCTTCGGCGGTTCCGTCGATCGTGCCCGCAGAAATCTCGGCAGGCGCCTTGCACGTGAGTGGCCTGCACCGTCAGCACAGCTTGTCTTTAGTGTTCCCGATTCATCGAATTCCGCGGCACTTGGGTACGCGGAAGAGTCCGGGCTGCAACTCGAGCTCGCTCTGATTCGTAATCACTACGTGGGACGGACATTCATCCAGCCTACGCAATCCGGACGAGACGCAAAGGTAAAGGTGAAATACAACGCCGTGCGCGAAGTACTTGAAGGCAAGAGCGTAGTCATGGTCGACGATTCAATTGTGCGCGGCACGACAACCCGCGGTCTGGTCGCGATGGTTCGCGCTGCAGGTGCCCGCGAAGTGCACATGCGCGTCAGCTCGTCGCCCATCACAGGGCCCTGCTACTACGGCATCGATACACCGAACCGTGAAGAGCTTATCGCCGCACGCCTCACCAACGAGGGCATCGCTGCCGAGCTGGGCGTGGATTCACTTGGATATCTCAGCCTGGATGGAATGCTGGAATCGGTCCCGGGAGGTCCCGGTGGTCTCTGTCACGCCTGCTTTTCGGGTGACTATCCAACCCCGCCTCCCACCGATCCGGAAAAACTCCGCTTCGGCTGCGGCTGCTGACGATGCCCCAATCCGTTTTCTTCTTCGGCAACGGAAAGGCCGAAGGCACCAGGGACATGAAGATCCAACTCGGTGGAAAAGGTGCAAACCTTGCCGAGATGACAAATCTTGGCGTTCCTGTTCCTCAGGGATTCACGATCGCCTGTGCCGAGTGCATCAGCTATCTGAAGAGCGGCAAGTACTCTGACAAGTTGCGCGCCGAGGTTGAAGGCAATATCGCGCGCCTTGAAGAGGCAGCTGGCAAGAAGTTCGGCGATCCAAAGAATCCCCTGCTCGTCTCAGTACGATCGGGCGCGTCGGTATCCATGCCGGGGATGATGGAAACCATTCTCAACCTGGGATTGAACGATCGCACCGTCGTCGGGCTGGCGAAGCAGAGTAATAACGCGCGATTCGCATACGACTCATATCGTCGCTTCATCCAGATGTACTCCGATGTGGTGCTTGGCGTGCCTGCAAGCAGCTTCGAACACCTGCTCAAGGCGAAGCGCATGACAGCCGGCGCCGAGACTGATGCGGACCTGAGCGAGGACGCGCTGAGGAATCTCGTCGAGGAGTACAAGGCGCTGGTACGCAACACAACCAAGGCTGACTTCCCCACCAATCCGCAGGTGCAGATTTGGGGAGCAATCGAAGCCGTGTGGAAGTCGTGGACCCTCAAGAAGGCAGTCGACTACAGGCGGGTCAACAACATTCCCGATGATCTCGGCACCGGCGTGAACGTCGTTGCCATGGTTTTCGGAAATCTCGGTGACGACTCAGGCACCGGCGTCGCATTCACGCGCAATCCATCCACAGGCGAAAGAAAGTTCTACGGTGAGTTCCTCGTAAACGCCCAGGGCGAGGATGTAGTCGCCGGAATACGTACACCGCTCGCGATCGACCAGATGGCCGCGGCACTGCCCGGTGCATACAAGGAACTTCTCGAGACGCAGGACCTTCTCGAGCGGCACTACAGCGACATGCAGGACCTCGAGTTCACAGTCGAGCGCGGAAAGCTCTTCCTTCTCCAGACGCGTAGTGGAAAGCGAACAGCTGCGGCAGCCATCCGAATAGCGCGCGACATGGTGAAGGAAGGCCTAATTGACAAGAAGGAGGCCGTGAAACGCGTACCTGCGGCCGAAGTCGAGCAGTTGCTTCACCCCATCATCGATCCGGCAGTCAACGCAGAGCCCATCGCGACTGGCCTTCCTGCGAGTCCAGGTGCAGCCAGCGGTGTCGCAGTATTCGATCCCCACAGCGCCGAAGAGCGCGCGGCGTTCGGAGAGCAAGTCATTCTCGTGCGCGACGAAACAACTCCTGAAGATTTCCATGGCATTGTCGCTGCGCGCGCCGTTCTCACAGCTCGCGGCGGAATGACGAGTCACGCCGCAGTTGTCGCTCGCGGCATGGGCAAGTGTGCTGTGGTCGGCTGCAAGGAACTGGAAGTCGACATCGAGCACCGCAAGTTCACGGTCAACGGAACCGTGATCAATGAAGGCGACTGGCTGACCCTGGACGGCGCGACCGGGCGCGTTTTCACAGGCAATCTTCCGACAATTCCCAGCGAGGTAGTGCGCGTCACAAGTGGTGCGCTGCCTGTGAAGCTGGCTCCCGTGTATCAGTCGTACGCCGAGCTGCTCGGGTGGGCCGATGAGGTTCGCACCCTCAAGGTTCGCGCGAATGCAGACACTCCTGCCGACGCCCGCGTTGCAAGAAGTTTCGGCGCTGAAGGCATCGGGCTGTGCCGCACCGAGCACATGTTCTTCGAGGGCGATCGCATCACTGCGATGCGCGAGATGATTGTGGCCCGTGATGAAGCGGGACGACGCCGCGCGCTCGCAAAGCTTCTCCCCATGCAGCGCGCGGACTTCGAGGGAATCTTCGAGGAGATGGACGGGCTTCCGGTCACCATTCGCCTGCTCGATCCGCCGCTGCATGAGTTTCTTCCTCACGGTGGAGAGGAGAGCAAGCTCCTCGCTCGCACCCTTGGACTTTCCCGCGCCGAACTATCGCGCGTAGTCGAGAGCCTCCGCGAAACGAATCCGATGCTCGGACACCGTGGCTGCCGCCTTGGTATCACCTACCCCGAGATTACGGAAATGCAGGGCCGAGCGATTTTTGAGGCTGCGCTCCGCGCGCAGCGGCGGGGCATAGACGTAAAGCCGGAGATAATGGTTCCACTCGTATCCAACGTGAACGAGTTCACCCACCAGCGTGCCATCCTCGAGGACTCTGCGGCCGGCGTGCTTGGCGCCATGGGCGAGACGCTGCCCTACCTCATTGGGACGATGATCGAGCTTCCCCGCGCTGCGTTGACTGCCGAACAGATAGCCATGAGCGCGGAATTCTTTTCCTTCGGAACCAACGACCTGACCCAGACGACACTTGGCCTGTCACGCGACGATTCAGGCCGCTTTTTACCTTCGTATGTCGAACATGGTATCTTTGCTGACGACCCCTTCCAGGTGCTGGATGCGGATGGAGTCGGAAGGCTCATCAGGATTGCCGTGGAGGACGGCCGCAAGGCCCGGCCGGGGATCAAACTCGGTATCTGCGGTGAACATGGCGGTGAGCCACGATCTGTGAAACTGTGTCATTCGATGGGACTCGACTATGTGTCTTGCTCGCCGTTTCGCGTACCGATAGCCCGGTTAGCCGCCGCACATGCCGCTCTTGACGTCGCGAGCTGAGTTCGCTCAAACATTCGATGCTGGTCCGCCGTCGCCTTTGCGCATTGCAGAGGCCGAAGGAAAGAAGCTGCGCATCGCCCTCGTTACCGAGTATTACTACCCACACCTCGGCGGCGTAACGGAGCATGTCCATTACTTCGCGCAGGAAGCGAGGAAGTTTGGGCACCACGTTGACATCATCACCTCCAACATTCCCAACGCAGAGCCCGATCCGCACGTAATCCGGCTCGGCTACAGCCAGTCGATCTACAGCAATGGATCACAGGCCCGCATCACCCTGGGCTGGGGCCTGCGGAGGGAAATGCGTCGGGCGCTGTCCCGCGGGGATTATGATATCGTCCACATCCACTCTCCGTTGCACCCGGTGCTCCCGGTGCTCGCAATGCAGGAAGCCCAATGCCCTGTAGTCGGGACCTTTCACACCTACTTCGACAGCTCACTCGGTTACACAGTGTTCCGCAAGCAGTGCCAGCGGCGGCTCGATTCCATGCAGGCGGTGATTGCGGTGTCGCACTCCACGACCATCGCCATGAACCGGTACTTCGACGTTGACTGGACGATCATTCCCAACGGAATCGACCTCGACGTCTTCAGGCCGGATGTGCCCAAACCCGCGCAGATCAGGGATGACATGCCGTCCATCCTGTTTCTCGGCAGGTTCGATCCACGCAATGGACTCACGACGCTGATCGATTCATTCAGGAAAGTGCGCGGCAGGAATCGCGAGGCGCAGCTGGTCGTCGTTGGCGATGGTCCACTACGCAAGCACTACTATCGCGCGGCCGGCGGCGATCCGGACATCACTTTCGTGGGTGCGATCCTCAAGGAACGACCCAACTATTACGCGCACAGCACCATCTATGCGTGCCCGACAACCAAGGCATCGTTCGGAATAACGCTGCTGGAATCGATGGCGTGTGAGACTCCGATTGTATGCTCCGACATCCTTGGATTCCGGGACGTTGTGAAAAACGAGCGTGAAGCGCTGATGACACACTGCGGAGATACAACCGAGCTTGCTGACGCTCTCGTCCGCCTCCTCGATGATGAGGACCTCCAGCGGCGCCTCGGCAAGGTTGGCCGGGAGCGCGCACAGCATTACAGCTGGCAGTCGGTAACATCCGCAGTGCTCGACGTTTACGCAGCCGTGCTCGGCCGAGTGCCGACGGGCGCATGATAGGCCTCGCTGCCGTCGGCGCTGTCGTTGTTGGAAGCGCGGCTCATGGCGCCTTCCATCGTAACAGCCCCGTATTTGGCAGTGTGCTCGCAAAGCTTCCCACAACCGGCAACGTAGTATCGCTCACATTCGACGATGGCCCGAACCCTGATGCAACGCCTAAGATACTGGATGCGCTGAAGGAAAAGAACGTGAAGGCCACCTTCTTTATTCTTGGACGACACGCAGAGCGGTGGCCGGATCTCGTGCTCCGTATCGCGCATGAAGGACACCAGATTGGGAATCACGGATACTTCCATCGCAAGCTGCACTTCAAGCGCCCGTTTTATGTGCGGCAGGATATCAAGCTTGGCAAACGCGCGATAGAACGAACGGGTGCGCCTGCGCCTGCCTGGTTCCGCGCGCCGCACGGATTCCGGAATCCCTGGGTTACCTCGATAGCTGGCTCCATGGGTGAGAGAGTCGCAGGCTGGAGCCTTGGCGTATGGGACACAGACAGGCCCGGTGTCGCTGAAATCGTGAAGAGGACGATTGCTGGAACAAAGCCCGGCTCGATAATCCTGCTGCATGATGGCGACGGGTACGATCCCGAGGGCGACAGAATGCAGACCGCGGAAGCTGTTCCCCTGATCATCGA
>JACDDZ010000095.1 GCA_013816695.1 Gemmatimonadaceae bacterium | reverse complement strand
ACTCCGTCGAGGCCTATGGCTTTGGCGGATTTTTGCATGGCAGCTATGACGAACGATATGTGATCGTCGAGGTCGACTCCCAGTTCCTGGGCGCCTAGAAGCACGTCCTCGCGGCTTACGCCGCGGGCGAAGCCTTTGTCTTTCATTTTCTTGCGAACGGACCTGGCCTCTACTTCGTGGACGCTTTTGCTCGGCCTTACAAGGGCGGTGGCCGTGATGAGGCCCGTGAGTTCATCTACTGCAAAAAGCGTCTTGGCCATGGGGGTAACTCTCGGCGTATTGCAATAGATGGCGTGGCCCATGATCGCATCGAGGACGTCCTCGGGGTACCCGCGCTCACGAAGAATCCTTACGCCTTCGGCTGGATGTTCTTCTGTAGGGGAGTGCGCATCGTTGGGGAGTCGCTCGTAGTCGAAGTCGTGCACCAGGCCTGTGGTTCCCCAACGATCGGGATCTTCGCCAAGCTTTTCGGCATATGCGCGCATTGCGGCCTCGACAGAGAGCATGTGCTTGCGAAGCGAATCGCTCGCTGTGTATTCGTGCACGAGCGCGAGGGTTTCGTCGCGTGATGGGAGTTCAGTCATGCGCCGAATGTACGCTTTGTGAATCGGGGTGCAATCACCAGCACTTGGTCACGCCCGGTAGAACGGTAAATGCGATATCGGCAAATGCCTGGAGCCCGATGAGGCCCACTAGCATTCCACGGACTGCAAGTGAATCCCTGTTAACGGGACGAAAGGTCGAGCGGTACATCCACCAGCCCCAGGCAATCACAGCGGATTCAAAGGCGAAGTCGAGAAGCGGGCGGGCGTAAAGTCTCATCCCGATCACCGGACCCCCGCTCCAGGTTGGCTTCAGGCCTGTAACAAGGTCGCCGGCAAGATGTGAAAGTACCAGGAGTCCCAGAATTTTCGCCACATACCAGCTGCCAAAGAAAAACCGCCCAACGAGGGCGGCGGTGGCAGCGAGGACGGCAATCGCAGAAATGGAATGCGACAGCAGGGCTGCGCTGATGGTTCCCGGACGCATAGTGCAGACAGCCACGTCAATCCAGTCTGGAAGCTGCGATACAACGACAAGCAGCCAGAGCGGAACGATGGGAACCCACCGCTTCGCGGAAATGCCGAGCGCAACGTGGCCCGCATACATCAGCGCCGCGTTTTGCGATCAGCGATTACCACGAAAACGATCCCCGCGACGAGTGCAACGGCGAGTTTCCACGGGCCGGGAACGGATGCAATGCTTTCGATGAAGCTCACTTACCGCAGGAACCTGCGCGCAAGCTGTTCGAGTCGCTCGTCGTTTTCGGAGATGGCACGGTCGAGAATTTTTTGAACATGCGGAAAGAGCCGAGGCTCGCCCCAATAGTATCCGGTCGCCGCTTCACCGCTGCCAGTGTCGCCTGCGCGTGCCGATGAGAGGATTGCTTCGGCCGCAGCGGCGTCAAACCCCGGATCATCTCTTTCGGGGAGGTCGAAGCGGGCTCCCGGGTTTCCCCAGTGTCCGGAGTCTTCTTTCGTGAATGCGCGTGACATGAGACTCGTTAGTGCAGGAAATTCGCCAGCGCTATTTCCAGACAGCTTCGGCCTGCTGAAGGTGCCGGTGCTGGTGTCGCGGAAGGATCGTGAAGGCGGAAAACAGGTTGTACTTCATTCTTCCGCCGAAGGGGGAAACGATATCGATCTCGGACAGCTCACGGTGCTCGGAGCTTTTGATCAGGTGTACCAGCTCGGACTGAAGTCGGCCAAAATCATCGGTGGATACACTCCTGGCCACCAAGTCTTTAGGTTCAAATTCCGCAGTTGTTTTTACCCGTCCGAGCCGTGTACCTCCAATCTTTCGGAGCGGTCCCACCATCGTGGAAAGCAGGAACCCTGCAACATCGCGCCTGAAGGAGCCGGATGTACCGGTCGTTCCCCGTTTATCGTTGGCGAGCGCCGACCTGATCAAGGGAATGTAGGCGCGGGATGTCATGTTGAGGTGTTCGACGCATTCAGCGATGGACCAGCTTTCGGGGTTGTTGCGGAGCATCCAGTTTTCATCACCGGTTCGCGCAGCCAGCGCGTGCAGGCGTAATTCTGCCGACTCCAATCCCGCGATAATCTCGCCTATCTGCGTATGTGCGTCGGCCATTGAGCGAATACCTTATTGACATGAACGTTACACATCTTGAATGCGCAGCATGCGGATTGGAGCACGCGAAAGGCACGCTGCAGAATCTTTGCACAAAATGCAGCAAACCGCTGCTTGTGCGCTACGACCTTGCCAGAGCAGGCCGCACCCTGACGCGGGCGAGCCTTGCTGGACGGAGCTCCGACATGTGGCGGTACAGGGAAGTGCTTCCGGTCGAGTCCGACGCCAACATTGTAACGCTCGGCGAGGGGTTTACTAAGCTCGTTTCCGCGGGGCGTCTTGGCGCGCGGCTCGGAATGAAGAATCTTTTCATCAAGGATGAATCGACGAACCCGACGCAGAGTTTCAAGGCGCGCGGGATGTCGACTGCCGTGTCGATGGCGAAGGAGTTGGGGGTCAGGAAGCTTGCTGCTCCGTCGGCAGGAAATGCAGGCGGTGCACTGTCTGCTTACGCAGCCCGTGCAGGAATCTCCGCATACATCTTCATGCCGCGCGACACTCCCCGCGCAAACGTGGTGGAGTGCGAACAAACCGGTGCGCACGTAACCCTCATCGACGGGTTGATCACGGACTGTGGCGCTGAAGTGGGAAGGCGAAAGGATGTCGAAGGCTGGTTCGATGTGTCGACTCTCAAGGAACCGTATCGAGTGGAAGGGAAGAAGACTCTGGGCTACGAGCTTGCCGAACAACTTGGGTGGACCCTTCCTGACGTGATTATTTACCCGACCGGTGGCGGAACTGGACTGATTGGGATGTGGAAAGCATTCGATGAAATGGAGACGATGGGGTGGATTGACTCGCGAAGACCGAGAATGATTTCAGTGCAGGCCGAAGGGTGTGCGCCGATAGTACGTGCATTCGAGGCAGGGACTGACCACGCGGCCGAGTTCGAGAATGCTGCAACCATTGCGTCCGGTCTCAGGGTTCCGAAGGCTATAGGGGATTTTCTCATCTTGCGAGCGGTGCGTGACTCTGGCGGACGTGCCGTCGCAGTCAGCGATTCCGCAATGATTCAGGCGGTAAGGGAGATCGGATCTAGCGAGGGGTTGTTTGTGGCGCCCGAAGGCGCCGCGTGTGTGCCCGCCCTGCAAAAACTCAAGGAGCTGGGAGAGGTTGAACCGGAGGAGACGGTTGTGTTGTTCAACACAGGTGCAGGAGTAAAGTACCTCGACGCTTTCTAAAAGCCCGTTAATTCGGCGGTAGCAGCCTTGAGTTACGTCGCTACCGCATCGTTTACCGAATCCCGACGAGTTTATGGGTTTGAATGCTAAGCCTCCACCGCGGATGTGCCATACAGTATTCGATGGCACTCCGTGTGTTTGCGCCCGAATCTGGTCCATCCATTGGCTGCAGGAAGAAATTCCTGAAGCTCATTTCGGCAAATAGCTCGGGCATGGCGTCCGGTTGCGGGTAAACAAGTTTGAGCTCATCCCCGGAGGTAATCACGAGTGTTGCTCCGGCCTTGGGACTCACGCAGGTCCAGTCAATTCCGGTTGGGGGTATTTGTGTTCCGTTGGTTTCGACGGCTACAGTAAAACCACGCGCATGAAATTCGGCAATCAGCGTTTCATCAAGCTGGAGCAGCGGCTCGCCCCCGGTGCATACAACAAACTTCTCGCCAGGGGCGTTTGCATCAGCGTTCCATTTTTCACTGACCGCATCGGCAAGGTCACTGGCGGAGGCGAACTTGCCGCCATCCACGCCAATCCCAAAGAAATCGGTGTCGCAGAACTGGCAGATAGCGCGGTGGCGATCTTCTTCGCGCCCGGTCCACAGGTTGCAGCCTGAGAACCTGCAAAACACCGCGGCCTTACCGGCATTGGCGCCTTCACCCTGGAGGGTATAGAAAATCTCCCTGACTGTGTAGGTCACTTTGCAGCGTACTGTGCAGGATCCGTCAGTCCGGCTTCGGCGAATCCGCGCAGGCGCAACACGCATGCATCGCATCGCCCGCACGCCTGCCCGGCAGTCGAAGGATCGTAGCAGCTGGTAGTCATCGAGTAGTCCACTCCAGCGGCGGTTCCGGCCAGGATTATTTCTCGCTTAGTCATCTGTATGAGTGGAGCCCGGATCCTGATTGGATCTGCTTTTTCGACCCCGGCTCTGGTTCCGAGGTTTGCAACGCGCTCAAACGCGTCAATGAAGTCCGGCCTGCAGTCAGGGTAACCGCTGTAATCGAGTGCATTCACTCCGATGAAAATGTCGTGTGCGCCGGAAACTTCTGCGAACGCGAGCGCATGGGACAGGAAAATTGTGTTTCGCGCTGGAACGTATGTCACAGGAATTTCGCCGGAAGATTCTGTGTCCCGATCCTTCGGAACCGGAGTGTCGGAAGTCAGAGCAGAGCCACCGAAGGTGCGCAGGTCGATGTGTGCGACGACGTGGCGCATGACGGAATAGCGTTTTGCAAGCGCCGCTGCACGTTCGAGCTCGACGTTGTGGCGCTGGCCGTAGTCGAAGGACAGCGCATACAGGTCATATTCGTCGCGCGCTGCGAGTGCGAGAACGGTGGCTGAGTCGAGACCGCCGCTCAGAAGTACAACAGCACTACGGCGCTTCAATCGAAGTCCAGGTATTCACTAATCAAGCGACGGGCGTAATAGACTCCCGCGGCGGTTCCAATGAGGCTCAGGAAAAGTCCGACTCCAAGGCCGAAGCGGGCGCCGAGCCACCAGCCGAGCCAGCCGCCGAGATTTGCACCAAGGAAGCCGACCAGCCATTTCATCAGCTGCAACCTTCGACATAATCAACGGCGGGTGTTTTTCCGGAGCGAAACCGAAGAACCCTGATTCCATCAGTTTCGAAAACGATCTTGCTCGATGAGTCGGTTGTCGAGGGGAGTGTCAGGTAATGGCCATCCGTGTATTTATGCGGAGAAGTCTTGAGGCGCGCACCATACAATGACTTGAGTCGCGCTTCCTTGTCTCCAATGCCGGCGCCCTCTGCGGTTCTCGCGCTTCCCGAGCGAACTTCTATTCTTGCCACGCTCCCCTTCTCGAACATCAGAACCACACCCGAAGGAAGCGAGCTGGAGCGGGCGTAAGTGCATTCGGCAGTGGCCAGGTCGCCGGCGCCTTCCGACGGCTTGAGCGCGGGCAGTACTTCGTTTACCTGCTTGAGTGTCATGCCGGCGCGCACTGGACCGATGCCGGTTTCCGAAACATTCCAGTCTTCCTTCGGCATGGTTGTGGCGGTTTCAGCGGGCGCTACCGTGAGCGGCGTAGCGATGGAGTCCGGTTTCCCGAACGCGGGGTCCGCCGGAGGCTTTTCTGACGAGCAGGCAATTGCTGCCGCCAACGCGCAGGCCAGGGAAATCGAGGATAGTTTTTTCATACGTGGATTATACCATGCCAGGCGGAAATTGTTGGCCGCTCGGAGGGTTCGCAGCCGGCTACCGGTCAGTAAATTCAGGGTTCAAACGAGGAGAGCACAATGATTCGCAGTCGCAGCGCAGTGACCTTCATTCTGGTGGCTGGATTATCGGCGTGCACGCCGTTCATGGGCGGGAACGCGGGCAGCAGGACGACTGCGGCCATAACCGCCGGAGAGCTGCGAACGCGGCTCGAGATATTCTCCGATGATTCAATGCTTGGTCGCGGCGTTGGAACAATTGGGAACAGAAAGGGGACGCAGTACATCGCTGACGAGTTCCGGAAAATGGGTCTCGAGCCGGCCGGCGACAGCGGAACGTATTTCCAGGACATTCACCCGGCCCCCACCGCACGCCTCGACCTGACCAAGACGGTACCGGGGGGGGCACGAAATGTCGTCGCGATTCTGCGCGGAAGCGATCCGGCGCTGAGGAATACCTTTGTCGCTATCGGAGCACACAATGATGCGATCGGCATTGTCACTCCCCGTGATCCGGACTCGGTGCGCGCGGTAAATCTCCTGGTCGAGAAATTAAAAAATCAAGTCGAGCGCATGCCGACTGCCGCTGAGCGCGATTCAATCAGGTCAGTCGTAGCCGCATCGCGTGTGCGGCCCGCAGTGACTCGCATTGACTCCATAGTCAATGGTGCGGATGACGACGGATCGGGCACTGTTGGCCTGCTCGAGATCGCAGAAACGTTTGCAAAGAGTGGAACGCGTCCACGCCGGTCGGTTCTATTCGTGTCGCACACAGGCGAGGAGGCAGGACTGCTCGGTTCCCGCTGGTTTACCGATCACCCAACCGTCGAGCGCGATTCAATAGTTGCCCAGATCAACATCGACATGATCGGTCGCGGCGGGGCCGCAGACATTCGCGGTGGAGGCCCCGACTATCTCCAGCTGATTGGGGCTCGAAGACTTTCGACCGAACTCGGGACCATCATCGACAGGGTGAACTCCGAACGCACGCGACCGTTTGT
>JACDDZ010000094.1 GCA_013816695.1 Gemmatimonadaceae bacterium | reverse complement strand
GGGCCAGGAGATCTTCAGCGACCCGCTTGGCGCGATTGATTGGAATTGCGAAGCCGATACCGATCGAGCCGCCGCTGGGAGAGAAGATGGAGCTGTTCACGCCAATTACTTCGCCTACGGCATTCACCAGAGGGCCACCGGAATTGCCTGGGTTGATGGATGCGTCGGTCTGGATCATGTCAACATAGATGCCCGAGCCCTCGCTTTGCGTGGCCAGGTTTCGGCCCACGCCGCTGACAACGCCAGCGGTCACGCTTGGTTCAGTATTGGCCAGCACGAATCCATAAGGGTTCCCGATCGCGATGGCCCATTCACCAACGAGCAGGTCTGATGACGAGCCAAGCGGCGCTACCGGAAGATTCCGCGCGTCAATCTTGAGCACGGCGAGGTCATTGGTCTCATCAGCGCCAATGAGCTTTGCGGGATAAGTCACACCGTTCCGCATCGCGACTGAGATGCGCGTTGCTCCGCTCACCACGTGGGCGTTGGTGACGATGACACCGTCATTGCGAACAATGAAGCCGGACCCAAGGCCCGCACTCGAGCGCTGGCTGGACCTGCCGCCGAAGAACTGTTCAAACATGTCAGCCGGGACCTGCTCGACCATCTCGGTCTGAACTGTCACGACGGCAGGCGCGACTTTTTCCACTGCCGACGTAATTGCGTTCCGGCGCCCCGATTCGATCTGTGCCGAAACGCGCGAAGGGAGCTGCTCGGTTGCCTGTGCGTCAGACGTGAGGGGCGACCCCTGGCATGCTGCCGAGACAGCAAGAGCTAAAAGTGCAGTTGATTTCATTATCAGAGATTTCAAGAATGTCTCTTCGGACGCTTCGAAAGATCGCTCAGGAACCGGTCGAGGCCGCGGTCGGTGAGGGGGTGCACGAGCAGGGAACGGATCACTTTCGATGAAAGCGAGATGATGTTGGCGCCCGCAGTCACGCATTCAGCGACCTGGGTTGGCGTCTGCGGCGATGCAGCCATTACGTCCGATTCCATTCCGCTCGCTTCCAGAACGTGGCGGATCTCCGCAATTGTTTCTGTACTGTCCTGACCCTGCGCATCCAGGTCAGCCATTGAAACCCTTACCATGGATGCACCCGCCTTGGCGGCCAGCAGGGCCTGCGCGCCGTTGAAAACGAGGGTGGAGCAGATGCCGACACCTTCTGCGTTCAACCTGAACATCGCGGCAAGAGCGTCCTCCATCAGGGGTATCTGCACAACTATATGATCTGAAATCTTCGCGAGCTCTTTGGCTTCGCGATAAATGTCCTTTCCGTTCAGTGCGCCAATCGTCACGCAGATCGGGATTGCAAACTCATGAGAAAGCTCCTCAAGTCTTTCCCGCTGGTCTCCGTCCGGATCGGCGTAAGCAAACTCATTGGGCGAGAATGAAACACCCTGGACGAGACCCGCAGCTGCAGCTTCGCGGATCTCCTGGAGGGAATTGCTTTCGAGGAAAATGTTCATGTCGTTTTCAAATAGAGTTCAGAAGGATATTCCACCTTCATGAGAAAAAGCGCATGCGCAGGAGCAGGTGCCGAAACATCACTGTTGCTATCGGAATTGAGAAGGCGCAAAAAGTCATCGGCTGGCCTTTTTCCTGACGCAATTTCCAGCATCGTACCGACCAGGAACCTGACCATGTGGTGCAGAAAGCGATTGGCGCGAACCTCAAAGGTGAGCGACTCAACGCCCGCTCGCCACCGCGCATGCGCAATTGTACAGCGATGATTGTCTGATTCGGGAGCCGTACCCTGGACCGCAAAGCCGCGGAAACAGTGGTCGCCCGTAAGCTGCGCTGCACAAGAGTCCAGCTTCGACTGGTCCAATGGCCTGTCGTAGGCCAGCTCGTACCTGTTTCGAAATGGCGAGTGAGCTTCGCTGTCGGTAGCTACGCGATAGCTGTATTCACGGCCTGTGGCACTGTACCTGGCGTGGAACTCGGGTAACATCTCAACTGCATCTGCCACCCAGACGTCCGCAGGGGCGAGGGCGTTCATCGCTCTCCTGAGGTCTGCCGGATCCCACCGATCGTCAACGATGACCCCGGCTGACTGCCCACGGGCGTGGACTCCTGCGTCGGTTCTGCCTGCGCCAAGAACCGGGACCGGGCGATTGCAGAGGCGCTCGAGAACTTTTTCGAGCTCACCCTGGACCGTTCGCGCATCGGGTTGGCGCTGCCAACCGGAGTAGCCGGTACCGTCGTAATGCAACACTAACTGCACGCTGCGCGGCACTTGGGGAAGCTAGCTACGTGGGGAAGAGTGTCAAGCAAGCAGCAATCTGCATTTGACATCGAGCGCACAGGTTGTCACAATCGGGTATGCACGAAAAATCGCAATCTTTCCATATCGCTGAATGAGCTCGAAAGGACTCCCCGGGTTTGCCAACTCTCTCGCAACTGCGGCCGCGCTTTCGGATGCGCTCAGCGCCCTCTATGAAGAGGCTGCCGACACCGATCGCTCGGCGGCTGTAGCGCTGCTGAAAAACGATCCGCGCCGCGACATTTTCGTGGAACGGTTTCTGGTCGACAATAGCGGGGTGCAGCGCGAGGACATTGCGGTTTCGTTTGATCACCTGCCGGCGCAGGTACGCAAGCGTGTTTCATCTGGTCAGGCGTTCGTAGAGTTCGGGGAACAGTCCACAGACTTCATGAAGCTGCTTGGGCTTCCCCCATCGGAAGGCGCTTTGCTTTCCATGCGTGGGTTCCTTCTCGACAATGAGCTGGCCGGGGCGCTGGCGCTGGTCGAGCCGAAAAAGAGATTTGGCGGTCGCGTTCTGGACAAGCTCGTTCCCGCTGCCGAAATGTTCGGGCTCGCGTATGCGCGCATTCTCGAACATGAAGCACGCATGGAAGCTGTCCGAACGCTCGAGGACATCACGCGCGCGATCCACGCCGAGTACGAGCGAACAGTCGCAGAGCTCGAAGGAAGGCTGCATGTCGCCCAGGATGCCTCCCTCAGCGGACGCAGCCCCGAAAGCGGAAGGTCTGCCGAGCTCGAGCGCTCTCTCAACACGGCATTGAATGAATCGAGGGTGACTTCCCAGAAACTCGCGGCCGTTGATCAACAGGTGCGCGCAGCAGTCTTCAAGCTGGAGCGAGCGCACATGGAGCTGCACCAACAGACCGAAATTGCGCGTCGCCATAGCGACCATATTCACGTGCTTAGGCAGCGACTGGAAGGCGCGCTTGAGTCTCCCGATTTGAGAGCTGCAATCGACGACCTGCTGCGTTCGCTGCGTAACTACGAGTAGTTTCAGTCCTGTATGACTTCGATCCCCGACAATGCGGTCCTCGCCGCAATCAGAAAGCTTGCATTTCATGAAGCTCTTTCATCAACAGACGCAACCGCGGCCTTTGATCAGATAATGAAAGGAGACGCCACTTCAACCCAGGTGGCCGGTCTGCTTGCTGGATTACGCGTTAAGGGGGAAAGCGCTGCGATTGTCGCGGGAGTTGCGAAGGCTCTCCGGAATGCAATGGTACACCTCGAGGCCAGGAATCCCGAAGAGCTCGTGGATACCTGTGGTACTGGAGGAGGTACTGTTCCGACCTTCAATATCTCCACGGCGGCGGCACTGCTGGCCGCCGGAATGGGAATCAGAGTCGCAAAGCATGGCAACCGGTCATTTACCTCCAAGTGCGGGAGTGCGGACGTACTCGAAGCTCTCGACGTCCGGATCGAAGTGGATCCAGAGCGAATGGCACGCGCACTTGATGAGGCTGGCCTCGTGTTCATGTTCGCCCCGCTGATGCACCCTGCCATGAAGCACGTGGGTCCCGTTCGTCGCGAACTCGGAATTCCCACAGTGATGAACATTGTGGGTCCGCTCGCAAACCCTGCGTCGGCGCAGCGGCAGGTTATCGGTGTTGCGGACCTGTCGCGCGGACCGATGCTGGCCGAGGCGCTGCTCGAGCTTGGGACAATTCACAGCATGGTTGTGCACGGCGAACCCGGCCTTGATGAGCTCTCGCCGATGGGTGTGACACACGTGTGGGAAGTCCGGGACGGAAGGCTTAGTGAGTGGACCGTGCAACCGGGTGATTTTGGATTTTCGATTGCTACCGCGGATGAACTCGCTGGTGGTTCGCCTGAGGAGAACGCCCAAATAATTCTGGAGGTACTTGGCGGGAAGGGAAACGCTGGGGCCGCTGCGGCGGTGGTGTTAAATGCAGGTGCTGCTGTCTACGTTTCAGGAATTGATCCCGACCTTAAATCTGCGGTTCACTCGGCGAAAAAGGCGTTGGAGGCGGGCGCCGGGATCGTGGCATTGCAGAGGCTCCGGAGTGCGTACTTGGCCCCATGAACTACAACTTACAGCTGCTAGCATCTAGCTGACGCTAATAGCTAATAGCGTCAGCTAAAAGCTAGCAGCTGTAAGTTGTAGTAACGCATTGTCTAACCACCAGTTACGCCACATACTCTCTAGTACTTTCTCAGCACCCCAACGACCGTCCCCTGGATGCTAACATCATTCTCGTGCACGTAGATCGGGCTCATCATCTCGTTGGCTGGCTGCAACCTGATTCGCCCATCTTTTTCGCGGTAGAACTTCTTCACAGTTGCTGAAGTGCCGTCGATGAGCGCGATCACCATTTCGCCATTGTCGGCCGACTGCTTTCCGTTGACCACAACGAAATCACCATCCCTGATCTGCTCATCGATCATGGAATTCCCGCGAACGCGAAGGACGTAGTGGTTCCCGCCCCGGCGGATGAAGTCTTCCGGGACCCCGATTGTCTCATGTGTCTGAACGGCTTCGATCGGCATTCCGGCAGCGACAGTTCCCATGAGGGGAAGCATTACCGACTTTGGCATCGCCTCAGAGGGAAGCACCTCGATTCCGCGGCTTTCATTATATGCGCGCTTGATATAGCTCTTTCGCTCGAGATTGCTCAGATGCTCGTGTACGGTCGCGAGCGAGTTGTAGTTAAATTGCCGAGCGATCTCCTCGAAACTGGGCGCATAGCCCTGTTCCTCAGTGTACGAGGCCAGATAATCCAGAATTTCCCGCTGCCGCTTGGTCAGGGACATGTTCCTGATGAGCTGATTGTGGGCCTACCGAACAATTGCCGAATTGAACGTTAGCCGAACAGGTACCGAAGCGCAAGAAATATCTCAGTCAGCCTGGTCTGAGCCGGGCGGAACGCTGGGGGAGCTTGTACGTGCGATGGCTGGTCGCAGCGAGGAAATGCCCAAGCCATTCTCCGGTTTGAGGCCATCGTTCGCAGGCGCACTCCGCCGGGATTTCGTGACGGTGATCGGGGAAATCAAGCGAGCTTCGCCATCCAAGGGCTCAATCAGAATGGATCTGGATTCGGGAGCGCAGGCGGCGGTATTTGAGAAGGGTGGAGCAGCTGCGATTTCTGTACTTACAGAGCCGTCGCGGTTCGGCGGAAGCCTTGCCGACATCGGAAACGTCAGGGGCGCGTCACTGCTTCCCATCCTCAAAAAGGATTTTCACACAAAACCCGAGCAAATCCTCCAGGCAAAGGAGCTCGGCGCCTCTGCGGCGCTGCTCATTGTCCGGGCTGTTACGCCGGCCCAGCTCCGCGAGTGTATCGTGACGGCAAACGAGAATGCCATCGACCTTCTCGTGGAAGTTCACAGGGAGTCGGAGCTGGACCTTGCGCTGGAAAATGGGGCGTCGATCATCGGCGTCAACACACGGAACCTCGAAACGCTCGAGATGAATCCCACAGCGCATGAGCGGCTTATTCCGCGGATTCCAGCGAATGTAATTGCCGTTGCGGAAAGCGGCATGTCAACGCGGCTCGACGTGCTCCGGGCGGCAGACGTCGGAGCAGACGCGGTACTCATCGGTTCCATCCTGTCTGAAACCGGCGACGTGGCAACATTACTACGCGCATTCACAACCATCACGCGCAGAACTGATGTCCGTACAAATTAAGTTCTGTGGAATGATGCGTACGCGTGACGTTGAGGCTGCCTTGCACCAGGGCGCGAGCTATGTCGGGGCGATCATGGCGGGTGGTCCACGGAATCTTTCGCTCCGGGATGCTGTCGCGACGCTCGCTCCCGCAATGGGCAGGGCCCGCCGAGTGGCCGTTGTGCGCGTCGGGCGTCCCGAGGAAGTTGCGGATGTCGCGCGCCAGTTCGACGTGATTCAGTTGCATGGTGACGTAACTCCTGCCGATGTAATGGCGCTCCGACCGCTCTTCGATGGAGAGATCTGGTCTGTAGTCCGCGCGAACGGATCAGACCTGCCTGATTTTATTTCGGAACTCTTTTCCGTTTCGGATGCAGTGGTTCTGGACAAGAGAGTAGCAAGCGGACTGGGTGGAACCGGCGAGTCACTGGACTGGAGCGCACTCGCGGGTTCGCTTCCCGAAAATCGCAATGGCAGGACGATTCTCGCCGGAGGTTTGACTCCCTCCAACGTCGCGGAAGCAATTCATCTTTTGCATCCTGACATTGTTGATGTTTCATCCGGAGTGGAGAAAGCTCCGGGAATCAAGAATCA
>JACDDZ010000093.1 GCA_013816695.1 Gemmatimonadaceae bacterium | reverse complement strand
GAATTGGAGTGGCGCGAAGTGCTGGGCTATCTGCTCGATTACCACCGCCGGGAAGACAAGTCAGAGTGGTGGGCAATGTTCCACCGGATGGAGATGGATGAGGAAGCACTGATTGACGATTCGGTTTGTCTTGGGCGTCTTGTCCTGGACACCTCACGTTCACCAGTGAAAGAAAAGAAATCGCTGCTGCATTTCTTCCGGTTTCCTGCTCAGGATACGAAGATGCGGGTGGGGGATGCCGTACTCAGATCGGACACGGGAAAATCCTGCGGCAGCATTTTTAGTCTGGACGCCGAGAGTGGAGAGGTTGCACTCAAGATTGGCCCGAAGACAGAGATTCCGCCGAGCCCCTTTTCGCTGATTCCCAACGGGCCGCGTCGGCCAGTTGTGCTGCAGGAGGCAGTTGCGCGGTTTGCCAGCGCGGTTGCTGCAGGTAAGACCAAGAGATATCGCGCGGTTACCAGCATTCTCCGGAAAGAATTGCCGCGACTTTCGGGAATTACCGAAGGTAAGGCGATCGCCCAGCCGGGCGATGATCTCGTTTCCGCCGTAACGAAGGCGGTATCTCAGCTGAAGGAAAGCCATCTGCTTATTCAGGGGCCTCCGGGAACCGGAAAGACATTCACTTCTGCGCACGCAATCGTCGAGCTGCTGAAAGCCGGCAAACGCGTTGGGGTGGCGTCCAATTCCCATAAGGCAATCAACAATCTTCTCGAGTGGGTCGAAAAGGTCGCGATCGAGAAGCGAGTAAAGTTTGCCGGGGTCAAGAAGGGAAGCGGAGAAGAGGATGCTTTTAATGGATCGCTGATCGTTGACACGACGGATAACGGTGAAGCTGCGGACATCAAGTACAACCTCGTGGCTGGAACTGCCTGGCTATTCTCCAGGCCGGAAATGGATCAGACGATTGACCATCTCTTCATAGATGAAGCCGGTCAAGTTTGCCTGGCGAATGTTGTCGCAATGGGAACTGCGGCGAAAAACATTGTGCTTATCGGTGACCAGATGCAGTTGAGTCAGGTGTCAAAAGGAATCCATCCCGCCAAGTCAGGGGTATCCGCGCTCGAGCATCTGCTCTGCGGGCATGCGACGGTACCGCCGGAGCGCGGCATTCTCCTCAACGTAACCCGAAGACTTCACCCGTCGATCTGCTCCTTTATTTCCGACGCTGTTTATGAGGGACGACTGGAGCCGCACGAATCAACGGCCAAGCGCTTCATCCTTGCGGACAAATCAGTAACGAACGGGATCCGTGAGAGCGGGATTGCATTCATTGATGTTGACCATGAAGGCAATGGGCAGTGCAGCGATGAGGAAGTCGAAGAGGTGAAGGCGGCATATTCCGCGCTGCTGAAACGCAAATGGAATGATGGGGAAGAGGTGCGTTCCCTGAAGAAGGAAGACATCCTCGTCGTCACTCCGTACAACATGCAGGTAAACCGCCTCAAGGCAGCGCTGCCGGCAGGCGCTAGGGTCGGGACGGTGGACAAGTTTCAGGGACAGGAAGCAGCTGTCGTGCTGGTCTCTATGGCGACCTCGTCGGGCGAGGAGCTCCCCCGCAACATCGAGTTCCTGTTTTCACGGCAACGGCTGAATGTTGCCATTTCGCGGGCTCAGTGTCTGGCTATGGTGTTTGCGAGTCCGCGTTTGCTGGAGGTGAGCTGTAACAGCATTGATCAGGTAAAGCTGGTGAATACTCTTTGCTGGGCAAAGGAATACGCAGGCCAAATGCCGAGTGGGATCGATGTCTGAGTACCCTTCTCCTGCTCATTCACTTCTCGTCTCTCGGACAAATGCTGGACCAATTTCGCGCGAATGGACTGGAAATGGAGACGATCGAGAAGACCACCATGGGCTTATCGACCTGAATGAAGTGCCTTGCTACTTGGCGCTATACTGGAAGCGAAGCGGTCGAACGCTTCATGTCGGCAGCTACAAGTTGAACCTGCGCCGACTGGTAAAAGCTGGCCTGACGCGTCAGGAAGGTAAGAGTGCGCGTTTGCGTTTCGTGAGAGACGAGAATGCGATCGTATCGATCCAGGCTAAGGGCGATGCACCGAAGTTAGAAATCGGAACGGCCATCTTCGGCTAGTTGCCAGGTAGTTCCTCCGTCATCCTACAGCCGGAGCAAACGAAGCGAATAGATCCCCCCGGAACAGGATGCCGTAGCCGCCCACGCAATCGCCATTGAGAGTTCACTCTCGTGTCCGCGAACAGCTCTTGGCACTAGCTAAGCTTGCCCGCGAGCTGACAATTTCAGCTTGGGTTTGGCATTCCCTGGACTTGGCTCTAATCCGCCCGTCAAGTCACAAACTCGGCCTGGCCGGTGATTAGTTCAACGCTCAAGCCGGAAGTCGAAGACGCAAAGAATTCGTCAATTTCGTCGACTTTCTCGTACGACAGGAACTTTACTTTCTTATCCAACTCCAGCTGCTTAAAAGTGGGGCGACGTAACTGTTCCCTCAGCTTATTCTTGCGATCCTGCGGTGCGACTACGAACATCGGGTACAATGTATTGGGGGCAAGGATGTTCAGATCAGCAAAGCGAAGAAGTCCCGAGTAGATCGAAGTCGAATTCTCGATCTCGTAGGCAGCGCCAATTCGAAATTCCTGCTTCCAGACGACATCAATGTTTTCGACGTACGAATGGGGCAGATCAATTCCAGCCGTAAACTCGGCGTCAAATTCGTTGAAATCATACGCGTTTCGTAACCTCGTCTGATCGCCCACCGGTACCCACACCCTTTCACCAGCCTTCAATCCAAGTCGAGCGAGCTTCCATTGCATGCGAACGTGATCGCTTGGAATGTTTGCCTGAAGCACTTCATCAACATGATCCGGAGTGAGCTCGATGAGGTCCGGTGCAGGCGGCGGGGTCATCAGCGATGGACTCGCAGTCTTTTGGGCAACCGGTTTCCCCTCCTGAAGTCGAACTAGTACGGAGTAGAGGTCGTCGTATTGGGAGTAAAATGTCTCCAGTCGATCGGAGGCAACGGTTGTGAACCCACGAAGCCGGTAACCCGTTTCGTATCCGAAAAGCCCGCTAAACTGAGCGAACTTGAGATTCAATTCGCGGGAATTCGCGATGAAATAGATCAGTCGCCAGTCAACATTTCCCTTGCCGGTGAGAGGCTTCCACAGCTCGCGTGAAAGCGGCTCACTCTCGACCTTTGCGGCAATCTTTCCGATCAGCTTGATCGTGTCCCCTTCGACGATCAAAATGTCATCTCCGGGAACCATTCGCTCGAACTTGCTGCGGTTGCCTTTTCCCGCTTGTGATCCCCAGACTGCAATCGGAGAGTGCCCGAAAATCGATGACAGTCTCGCGCGAAATTCAGGCGCCACGAAGCGCGCTATCCGGTCAAGCGAAACACGCTTCTTGAGGGTGTCTTCGTAATGGACGACCGCTTCCGTGTTGCCCGGTGGGATGTAAAGAAGAAAAATGTTCGGCATGATTCTATTTGGTGCACGCGGCGACGAACACTTCCACAAAAGTCTCCGGAAGTAGCATGATCTGGAATTCCAGGGCTGCTTTGTAGTCGGACTTGGAGAGGGTGTGAAACTGGATCACTTGAGGCATCCACTACTATAGTAGTGGGATTTGCTCGGGGCTACAGATTTTTAGAGAGCGGGGACGGCCGTTGGCCGCAAGAACTGCGGAGGTTAACGAAGGAAACGAAGGGGATAAATGAGCGCTCCCGTGAGGAACGAACAACCTCATTTGGCGGCCGCTGTCGCCTAAGTGGAAACGTTCGTAGGCTAGGGGCGCGCACCGAGGAGATACTTCAAGCGTCAGAAGCTGATGTCGCGCGCGCGTCCTGTTCTGGGCACGATTGAAACCGTTCCGTCAGCGACCGCGCGCGCGAGTGGAGATTTACGAAGGAATACCGTGAGATTCTCTGGCCGAATCAACTGTTCGTAGTGCGCTTTGCTTATTACCACGACAGAATCACGGGAACCACACTGCACCTCCTGTGGTCCCTGTCCGAGCGCGCGGCAGACGACTTCAGAAAGCTGATTCTTGGCGTGTTCAAGCGTCCAGACTGTCATTGCACCCCCAGAATTGTTAGCCAGACTAGCTCACTTCAAGCTCGCTGATCTGGCCAGATATTGGCAACGCCCAGTTAGCGGCCCTCGCGTCACCCGCGAGCCTTGTTCTTCTTTCGCATAGGCTTTTTCGCCGGACGCATTCGCTCCATGTAGGTCCGAAGAATCGCATTCATCCGGGATTGATAGCCAGGTCCCTGTTTTCTGAACCAATCCAGCACGTCATCATCCACGCGAAGCGAGATGGCTTGCTTGGGAACGGGAGGTACAAGAACCGCCGAGTCCCAGAAATCATCTGGCAAATTCGCCAGCTCCGGTGGCGACGTCCTCATGATCTCTTCCTCGGTCATCGCTCGAAGCCGGGCGAGATTGGCACGTCCACGTGTTGGAATATCATCAGAGTTCCGCCGCATTTTCATATTCCCTCCTTTCAGCGACGCTGCTCTTTCGCGCTGAGATAATCCGCCGGATCAAATCGCCATCTCCACGATAGCGATCGGTGTAAATGACGGTCAGAATGATATTTTGTGCTAGCCCAATAGCTTTAATGCGGTCTTCGCCGTAGTCCTGTCGACTATCCAGACTTTCCAGGCGGGGCCCATCAAAAATGAGAGTCGCAAAGGCAAAATCGAATTCGCGTTCTCGAAGATTTCGGTCGCTCTTTTCCGGATCCCATTCAAAGTGCAAAAGCTCACCCCGAGAATATACGTGTGTATATACGCGTGCGCAACCTGAGGGAGGCGAGTTGCGTTCTGGAATAAGAATCATTGCGTATTTCTGCGAAGCGCAGGGAAATGGCGAAGGATTCAGCCTATGGGCGATGGATATTGATACAGTGCGGCCGTCGCGGACCTAGGTTTAAACCATGAGAGTGAACTCCCAAACCAATGATCGATCGCAAACCTCGCCGCTGATTCTTCTCACCGGCGCCACCGGGTATGTCGGCGGCCGCCTGCTCAAATCCCTGGAACGGCGAGGTGATCGGGTTCGCTGTATTGCCCGCAATCCCGCAGCGCTCTCGGCACGCGTGGAACCCAACACCGAAGTCGTGGCCGGCGATGTACTTGACAGAGCTAGCCTGGACGCGGCACTCCAAGGAGTGGACCTGGCTTACTATCTCGTCCACTCCATGGGGTCATCGGGCTCATTCGAAGAAGCGGATCGGACCGGTGCGAGGAATTTCGCGGCCGCCGCTCGCGCAGCTGGCGTAAAGCGCCTGGTCTATCTCGGCGGGCTCGGCGGCGCCGAGGAGGATCTGTCACCACATTTACGCAGCCGCCAGGAGGTGGGGAAAATCCTGCGCGAGTCGGGACTGCCAGTTCTGGAATTTCGTGCATCAGTGGTGATCGGGTCTGGAAGTCTTTCGTTCGAGATGATTCGCTCACTTGTTGACCGGCTTCCAGTGATGATCACGCCGCGATGGGTGAATGTCCCCGCGCAGCCCATCGCGATAGACGATCTCCTGGAATATCTCATTGCGGCAATAGATCTGGATTCGGCTGACTATCGCGTGTATGAAATTGGCGGCGCCGATCAGGTTTCCTACGCGGGCATCATGCGCATATACGCGCGGCACCGGGGGAAGTACCGGTTGATGCTGCCCGTTCCTGTTCTCACTCCGTATCTGTCCAGTTTGTGGCTGGGGCTGATTACGCCATTGTATGCGCGCGTCGGACGAAAACTCATCGAGAGCATTGTTCATTCTACGGTCGTGCGGGATAAATCCGCGCTTGATGTTTTCAAGGTGCGTCCGGTTGGTGTAGAGGAAGCAGTGCGCCGCGCGGTTGAAGTAAAACAGGAGGAAGAATCCGCGACGCGATGGTACGACGCGATGTCTTCCGGTGGAAGCCTCCGCACCTGGGACGGAGTTCGATTCGGCAAGCAGTTGATGGACAGCCGGACAGCAACCGTGAACGTGTCGCCTGAAGTTGCTTTCGCGCCGATACAGAGAATCGGAGGGAGTACCGGTTGGTATGCCTTCAACGGCCTCTGGTCCCTGCGAGGATTACTGGACATGCTCGTGGGCGGCGTGGGAGTTCGGCGTGGACGACGCTCTCCTGTGAATATTATTGTTGGCGATTCGCTGGATTTCTGGAGAGTGGAAGCATTTGAACCTGGCCGGATGCTGAGACTCCGGGCGGAAATGAAAATTCCGGGGAGGGCGTGGCTTGAATTCGAGGTTACAGGAAATGCGGAACAGTCAGTGATTCGGCAGACTGCGATATTCGATCCGGTGGGGTTGTTTGGAAAACTGTATTGGTACGCGCTGTATCCTCTGCACTATCTGGTGTTCGGTGGAATGCTCAGGGGAATTGCAGCTGCTGCGAGCAGTTCTTCAAAAACAAAGGAATCTTGACCGTACCCAAATAGGGTAGTAACATACCCAATATGGGTATTCAAGGTTTTGGACTGGCCGACGCACTCTTTGACGACGTACAGCAGCGGGTGATGGGGATTCTTTTTACCCAGTCCGATGCGTCGTTCTCCACTAACGAGCTAATCCGTCTCGC
>JACDDZ010000092.1 GCA_013816695.1 Gemmatimonadaceae bacterium | reverse complement strand
CTGTCTGCTGGTGCGGCGGATAGAATGACATTACGCGATTGATCGTTTGCGTGGCATCGGTAGTGTGCAGGGTGGAAAAAACGAGGTGCCCTGTATCTGCCGCTTTCATGGCAGTGTCGAGCGTGTCGAGATCGCGGATTTCGCCGATCAGGATGATGTCCGGATCCTGGCGAAGAACGCGACGCATTGCCTGCCCGAAACTCCCTGTGTCGGTTCCGACCTCACGCTGGTTGATATGCGACTTGATGTCGCGATGCAGGAATTCGATCGGATCTTCGATCGTGATGACATTTGCCTGCCGGTTCTGGTTGATGTAGTGGATCATCGACGCGAGTGCAGTCGATTTTCCTGAACCGGTAATTCCAGTTACGAGAACGAGACCGCGCGGGAGCATCGAGATCTTCTCCACAACCGTCGGGAGATTCAGCTCGGCAATCGTGCGGGCCTGGAATGGAACAACTCGAAACGCGTATGCGATGGTTCCCCGCTGCTGGTACGCGTTGACGCGGAACCTCCCGACACCCGGGACGCTGAGCGCAAAGTCCGACTCTTTCGCCTCCGAGAATTCCTTGAGATTCTTTGGCGCCATCGCCTGCTCTGCGATGAAGCGAAGATCCTCGGGACGCATAGGCGGCATTTCGAGCGCTACAAGCTCTCCATCGATTCTAAGCGCCGGCGGGCGGCCAACCTTGAGGTGCAGGTCGGAGGCGTTCCGCTGGATCATCTGCGTCAGAACGGTCCGATAGTCAAATGTCGATACTACCGGGATCGAACCCGTCACTGGCGTTGTCATCTCAGCCGTTCGGATCTACGCGGAAGAGAACCTGTCCATACTCCACTGGATGGGCATTTTGCGCGAGGATTTCCTTGATCACTCCGTCGAATTCCGACTCGATCTCGTTCATGATCTTCATCGCTTCGATGATGCACAGGATCTGGCCTTTTTGAATCCGGTCTCCGACCGAGAGATAGGGCTTTGCGCCCGGCTCGGGCGCACCATAGTAGGTGCCCACCATTGGAGACTTGACCTCCAGATAGTTGGGCTTTGCATCGGCCTTCGGTTTCTCCGGCGCAGCGGGCGCGGAAGCTGGCGCGAGGGCCGCAGCTGGAGCAGCCGGTTGTGCCTGCATCGCCGGGATCTGCATCTGCTGCATGCGCTGCTGTGGGTGCTTGGAGATCCGGATCTTCATCCCCTTGTCGGCGGATATCTCGATCGAATCAACGGTCGAATCGTTCAGCATGTCGACCAGCTTTTTCACATATCTAAGGTCGATCATCGGCGGTTCGGATCTCTCATGCCACCTCGAGTAATTCGCGCGTAAAGTCGGTAAGTATCCGCGGTCCTTCAGGTGCGAGGTGCACATCGTCCTCGATGCGAATTCCACCCCAGCCCGGCCTGTAGATCCCCGGCTCGATTGTCACAACTGCTCCTTCACTCAACGCAGCTTCGGCAGTTTTCGCAAGACGTGGAGCCTCATGGACTTCCAGTCCCAAACCGTGCCCCAGACTATGCCCAAAGGCCTTGCCGAACCCCTGCGCCTCAATGTAGCTACGAGCCAGTGCATCGGCATCCTGTCCGGTCATTCCAGCCCGAACTTTTTCCGATGCGGTCTCGTTAGCCGTGCGTACAATACTATAAATATGGCGCTGCTCATCCGTCGCCTTCCCTACAACCACCGTACGCGTGATATCCGAGCAGTAACCGCGGTACTGAGCCCCGAAGTCCAGAAGCAGCAGGTCACCGCTCTGAACAACGCGCGACGTCGGTCGGGCGTGTGGCAAGGCCGCCCGCGGCCCGGACGCTACAATGGTCGGGAACGGAAACTCCTCGCACCCCTCGTCCCTAAGTGCCTTTTCCAGGATTCCCGCGATCTCGAGTTCGTTGTTTCCCGACCCGATCACGCCGAGTGTCTGAGAGAGCGCGCGCGTCGCGATCCCACCTGCGTGCTCGATCAGGTCAACTTCGTCCTGGTCCTTGGATTCCCGGAGCTGTTCGATGAGGCCATTCTGCGGACGCCACTGGTACCTGGCACCTTCGGTCAACAAGCGCTGGAAGTCGCGATGCAGCAGGTGCGTCGACTCGAAGCCAATGATGTCCAGCTGCGTCATACGCTGCAGAAGATCCCACAGGCCAATCCAGAGGCTCGTGTCTTCGACTCGCACCTGCGCGAACTCGCCGACTTCGGTTTGCACCTGCGTCTCGTACCTGAAGTCGGTAATGAAATACAGGTCGCGCACAGTCACAAAGAGCAACGCGCTTGTTCCCGAAAACCCTGTCAGGTAGCGGATGTTCGGCAAGGCGCTCACCAACAGGCCGTCAACATTCGCGGTTGCGAGCCTGGCGCGAAGCGCGGCTACGCGCGCTGACCGTCTATCGGACATTGCTCAGCTTTTTATGCAGCCCTCTCAACGCCAGCTCATATCCGTATGCACCAAGTCCACACACTACTCCAACCGCCGTTCCAGCAAGATGTGAATGTCGTCTCTCGGGCTCACGCGCAAAAATGTTGCTCAGGTGAACTTCAACAAAAGGAACGCTCACAGCCGCAAGGGCGTCACCCAGCGCGAGGCTCGTGTGTGTGTACGCCGCTGCATTGACCAGCGCGCCGTCCATCACTCCGCGCATCGCATGCACAGCATCGATGAAATCGCCTTCTCCATTGTGCTGCGAAAATGAGATCTCGATGCCGAGCTCGCGCGCAACTTCGCGCAGGCGCTCTTCTATTTCGGCAAGTGTCGTCGTTCCATAGATATGCGGCTCCCGTGTGCCGAGCAGGTTAAGGCTCGGCCCATTCAGCACAGCGATTTTCAAGAGTCGCTCAGTCCGTCGAGCCATGCGCGAAAACGCCGAACATCTTCCTGTGGATCAGACTCACCCTTTATGGGCGAGCTAATCGGCCGCGGCGATTGCGCGGCCGGCTCCATTCCAAAGGCGCCAAAACCCGCTGTGATTTCGGCAGCCGCGCGGATGTCATCGGCACTGACGCGACTGCGCTCCGGCTTGAGCCTTACTTCGGCCTTCGCACGTCCCAGAACAGCGAAAAATTCCTGCACAGTCTGTCGTGAGCGCGCAGGAGGAACCGGTGCGGACGCGAACCAGTCGTCTGGTTCATCGACCATGGTCACTGGCAACGGAATGGGCGGAGGCGGAGCTGGAGCAACGCGTACAGGCTCGGGCGGCGTTATGTCGAACACCACCGACTCCATTGAATGGATCTCTCTCGCCGGAGGCTCGGGCTCGGCGAGCGCTGCCTGGCGTACCACATGCTCGTCGGCGAGGCGCTGCTCCAGTTCGGCAATCCGATTGCCGATTCGCTCGTCTTTGGGTTTCGAGCGTGCGAGTTGCCGGTAAACGAGGAGTGCCTCGCCGGTGAATCCCTGCTGGAGATACAATTCTGCGACAGTTTCCGTGATGAACGGGCCGGCCGGCTCGACGCCAGCCATTTCATCTATGTGATCGTTTTCGCCAGTAGTGAGTGCATCGGTCACAGCCGACTCGCGATTCCATTCCGCGGTATTGCTGGAAAGTGAGTACTCACCGGTGCGACCCTGCTGCTCTGCTTCGTCCATCAGGGCTTCAGCTTCCGACTCCATCTCCACGGACGTCTCACCTGTTTCGGGTTCGTTAGACCCGTAGTTGGGCAAGCTGAATTCTGCAGTGCGATACTGATTTTCGTACGCACCATCGACCGACGGAATGGCCGGAAGAATGTCCGCTTCTTCCATGAGATCGGGAACCGCGAGCGACTCTTCGGCGGATTCCATCGCAACCGGCTCCGCGATCACCGGGTGATGCTCGGTTTCCGAGCTGGGAAGCAGAGTGTCGACGAAATCGTCTTCGGGAATGTCCTCGTGCGCTACCGGCGACTCCAGTGCGGGAAGATTGTCGACCTCCAGCGACTGATGGGGGCTTCCGTCGGGCGCAGCCTGCGGGAAATCCCCTGGTTCATAGACATCTTCGATCGAAACGGCATCCATTTCCGGCGCTTCGACGAACTCAAATGGCGTGGGGGCTTCTGTTGCGAACACCGGCGGCGGCTCGTCGGGAATTGTGAATTCATCCGACCGTGGCGGAATCCATTCGTCGGCGCTCGCGAGTGCTGCAACCTTGAGTGCCCGCTCTACCGCCTTCAGCTTCCCGCTCGCGTCGTGGTCCCGTGGATCGGCTGTAAGGACTTGCCGGAAATTCTCATGAGCAAGCTCGAGATTGCCGTTCGTCTGTGCGATGTCTCCAATGCACTTGAGGGCAATAAGGTTCTCAGGATCGAGGCCGAGAACGGTTTTAAATGATTCGGCGGCCTCTTCGATCTTCCCGCTCCCGTATAGCGCCTGACCCAGGATCACATGGCCGGCTGTGTGGCCTGGCTGCTTTTCGAGGTAAATCCGGCAAATGGATATGGCGCGCTGCAGGTCCCCCGCTTTGCGGTATTCATTTGCGAGGCTCGCGAAGAATCGTCGCGGGTTATCCTCGAATTTTTCCTGGAGTTCGATTAAGCGGGGGGATTCAGCCATCGAGTGGCAAGATACCGTGAAGCGGGCTCACTCGGAAAGGTAAAAAAACGCGTTTTCCGCTATCCGTTTACCTGTTTCCGTTTTCCGCTGGGTAAGCACGGGCAACGATAACCGTCAAACTGATGACCGAAGACGCGCAGTTGCGCCTCCACTTTCCCTTGCTTTTACAAGCCCTAAAACCTTAGCTTTCAAGGCTGTACGCCCTTTCCGGGCGTTCCCTCAACAGTACCATCTAAGGAGTTTCGCCCCGTGCTGCAATCCATGCGGAGCGCCGCGAAGTACATCTGGATCTTTCTGGTCATTTTCTTCGTCGGCGGATTCCTGCTGGCAGAGACCTCTGGCCTTCTTGGTCGCGCGCAAGTTACAACCACGACAGCAGTAGCCACCGTCAACGGTGAAGACATTCCTGTCGCGGCGTGGTATACCGCGACACAGCAGATCGAGCAGCAGGAAACGCAGCGGACTGGCCGCACGATCACGCTGGAAGAGCGCGATCGGATGTCGTCCCAGGCGTTCGAGCAGCTGGTTCGCGATGCACTCCTTCGCCAGGAGTTCAAGCGTCGCGGTATTTCGGTCACTGACGAAGAGATCACTGAAGCCGCACGCTACAATCCGCCTCCGCAACTCACGGGAAGCCCCGAGCTTCAGACCAACGGCCAGTTCGACCCCGAAAAGTATCAGCGCTTTCTCACGAGCCCTGTCGCGCGACAGGAAGGACTGCTCGTCCAGCTCGAGCAGTACTATCGCAACATGATCCCGCAGCAAAAACTCTTCGAACAGGTTTCATCTGACGCTTACGTCACCGATCCGCAGCTCTGGTCTTCATACAAGGATCTCAACGACAGCGCGCAGGTTTCCTTCGTTGGACTCGATCCTGCCCGTATCGCCGATGCATCGGTAACGGTGAGTAACAGCGAAGTTTCGGACTATTACGACAAGCACAAGAAGGAGCTCGAAGCTCCCGGCCGTGCCGAGGTTTCCGTTCTCATCATCCCGCGGACTGTAGGCCCGGCCGATAGTGCCGCCGTTCGCACGCGGTTGCTCCAGCTCCGCGACCGCATCCTCAAGGGTGAAAAGTTCGAGGATGTAGCACGAGCGGAATCGCAGGACTCGGTTTCGGCAGCTGATGGCGGATCTCTCGGGCGCGGTCCGCGCGGAAGGTTCGTTCCCGATTTCGAGACAGCAGCTTTTGCACTCAAGACCGGCGAGCTTTCGCCGCCTGTTCTTACTCAGTTCGGCTATCACCTGATGCGCGTCGATGAACGGAAGGGCGACACGCTCGCAATTCGCCACATCCTGCTCAAGCTGCAGCAGAGCGATGCCACGGCAGCAGCAACGGACCGCAAGGCGGACTCACTCGCGCGTATTGCCGCGAACGCAGAAGACCCGAAGAAGTTCGACGACGCAGCGCGGATGCTGAAGATCGTGCCCGTGAAGGGTCAAGCTGTTGAAGGACAGCCGTTGACCATCAAAGGTCAGTTTGTGCCGAGCGTTTCGTCCTGGGTGTTCAAGGGTGCAGAGAAGGGTGAGACCAGCGACCTGTTCGACTGGGATGATGCATATGTGCTGGCGCGTGTCGATTCAGTGGTTCCCGGCGGAATGCCGTCGCTCGAGCAGGCAAGCAAGCAGATACGCGAAGTGCTGATGCTGAGGAAAAAGCTTGACGCACTCATGAAGCCCGCGTCCGAGTTTGCGCGCGTTGCGATGGGCACAGGTCTCGAGAACGCAGCCAGCAGGGGTAACGTGAAAGTCGCGCAGTCGGCGATGTTCACGCGCGCCACGGGAATCCCGCAGCTGGGCCGCGCGAACGAAGCAGTCGGTGCGGCATTCGCACTGCCGGTCGGCCAGATCAGCGCGCCAGTCAAGACCGACGCTCTCGTCGTCGTACTTCGGGTGGACAATCGTGTGATGGCCGACAGTACAAAGTGGGCAGCACAGAAGTCACAGCAGAAGGCGCAGGTGGTGAATGGCCTGCGTCAGCAAAAGATCCGGGATTTCCTGTCGAACCTTCGCGAGACGGCGACGGTGAAGGACAACCGCAAGAAGATCGAGCTGGCTCAGCGTAAGTCAACGCAGTAAGGCAATCGGAACTGCTTTAGATACAACTAGGAGTAAATGAGGGAGCAGGAGTCAAAAGAGAACTACAAAAATCAGGGGGAACTGCACTCGACCC
>JACDDZ010000091.1 GCA_013816695.1 Gemmatimonadaceae bacterium | reverse complement strand
CGGTAAAGCTTGCCGACCCACTCTTCGCCGTAACGCACGTCGTCAACGGCCGGAAACGCCCCGATTCGTTTCGCAACAGATGAAACGGATGCCGGGGACCGAAGTCCGGCACGCATGTGGACTTCAATTGACGCCGGAAGCACGGCCTGGTCGAACACATCGCTGAACTCACCCATCTCGGAGCGTGCGCGATCAAGTGCATTCTCCTGCGACACATATTCAACGCGCGCCACTTCGGGATATTTGCCGATGGCGGCCATCGTGGAGTCAACCGCGTAGATCGACGTCGAATCCCGCAGGAAAGCCCGGACCTCTACACGTTCCTCAACTGCGCGAATGGCCTGCCGGATATTGAGTGCAACCAATCCGAACAGGCCGAACGCGTACAGCGAAAAGCCTATCGTAATGACAGCGAGGGCAGTTAGCAGCGGCGCACGGCGTGCAGCCGTGACGGTTTCACGGAGTGCGAGCTGGATCACGTCTGCGGGTTGTCAGGCTCACGCGGGGTTTCTGCGGAGTCGTATACAATGCGTCCGTGATTGAGCTCAATGGTCCGGAACTCTGCGCGGCGCACGAGGTCGAGGTCGTGTGTTGCCATGATGACCGACGTTCCCGCCGCATTGATATCGCGCAGGAGCTGAAAAACTCCGCGCGTGGCCCGATCATCCAGGTTACCAGTGGGCTCGTCGGCGAGCAGCACCATTGGATCGTTTACAAGCGCGCGAGCAATGGCCACCCTCTGCTGTTCACCGCCGGAAAGCTCCGATGGAAAGCTTGTGGCTTTGGCCGCGAGGCCGACTTGTGCGAGCACGCGCGACACTTTCGGCGCAATCAGCGCCCTGGGTGCTCCCGTTACTTCGAGCGCGAAGGCAACGTTGGCTTCTGCAGTGCGGTCCTCCAGAAGCCTGAAATCCTGGAACACGACACCGAGCTTCCTGCGAAGCTTCGGAATCTCGCGCTGTTTCGCCGTCCGGGAATTCACGCCGCTCACCCACAGATCGCCGCTGCTCGGGCGCTCTTCCATGAAAACCAGCTTCATGATGGTCGACTTCCCGGCACCACTCGGACCTGTAAGAAACGCGAATTCGCCCTTCTTCACCTGCAAAGTCACGTGCGATAGCGCGACCCGTCCGCGCGTGTATTCCTTCGACACTTTCAGCAGACGGATCATCTGTCGATCAGCCTACCTGTCTGTCCCGTCGCGAATCCAGGTCAGGCTTCGTGATGCGAACACTGTCAACGATCGTGATGCCTGCAATGTCACGGGCAACCACACCGCCGTCTGGAACCGCTTCATCGATCACCACCACAGCAAGCTCGTTTCTGCGCGGGCCGTGCACCCATGCGAGCTCTCCATCCTGCAGCATTCGAAGCTTTGCTTCCAGGGGAGAGAGGCGAATAAGTGGACCACGTTCCGGATCTCCCCTGCGAGTCGCGATGAAACCCGCAACGCGCAGCGGTGGCTGGAAACCGGCTTTCACGTTTCGTGAAGGGGAAGAAGGAATGTGGGAAGGTACGCCCTGTCAGCGCGCATCAGCAGCCGTCGTTTCCACAAAGCATAAAGTGTCTTCTCCGCGTCTTCGCGGCCCATTCCGGTTTCACTCGCAAGGTCGTCGGGCTGCGCCGCTCCAAGTTTGCAGATGGCATCCCATATCTGACGCTCGGAACCGTCAATGGTTCCGACCAGCACTGCCTCCCCGTCCGAAAGCTGTGACACGAGTGCAAGGCCATGGCGCTCGAGGACTGTTTCAATCGCATACCTGTGTGATTCGTTGATTCCCCGAAACACGAAATACACTTCGCGATTGTTCTGTTCCGCGTCCACGTAGTGGAGCAGGAGCTTCGCCACGATTTCGTCGGCACAGGACAGGTCCATCAGACCCACGTGGGAGAAGTCGAGCACTGTCAGCGCCCGTTCGCCAAGCTGGTCGAGCTGATGCTCGATGTGACTGCGTACTGCAACGCCCGTGGGGCGCGTCACAAGGTTCGTGTAGAACTCGGACACGGTTGTCTTGAGGACCGAGCTTACGTCGATGTGGTTAATCACGGTGTGACGATTTTCTCAGGAATGGTTAATTGGAGCTGCGCTCCGGGGAAGAACGGCATGTTCCGGATCAGCACCTCGTCCTCATCCCACTGTGGCACCAGGGCAAGTCGTGCCGTACCGCTGCGGACGGAGAACTTTCCGTCATTCTGCGTGATGAATTTCTTTACGCCCTGAAGCCCCTGTCCGCGCCCCTTGTCGGGAAAGCGGCTGGTACCTTTCATCACAGTATCCTCGAGAGCCGCTGCATCATCCCAGCGGTCGCTTAACCGGCGCCCGTGCGAACCCTCGAGCGACTGACGAAATCCGATTCCTACATCGCACACTGCCAGAATTACGTTCCGGCGTTTGCTCTTGTAATCGTATTTCTGAACGGCCACCCAACCTCCGCGTCCGGCGTGTTCGATGATGTTCTGACAGACCTCGGACAGGGCCATCGTAAACCGTGATGTAATGTGCGGCGCAAAATGCAAAGTCTCTACTAGTATTTCGTGCGCGCGCTCACTGATTTTATCCACAATTCCATGCACGTCGTCCGATTTTGTGATGGGCGTGCACTCAAGAACGACGCTCGAGGACCTCGTACGCGCACGAGGCACTTTCTTGTCAAACTCAAAAAAGTCTTCGCCCTGAGCGAAGAAGGCAGCCCGCGCCCAGTACGACGAGATATTGGGGTCATCCGGAATAAGAAACGCCGGCTTTACAAGACGGGTCTGACCGAGCGACAGCAACGCTGTCAATCCAAAGGGCGTTGCAAATGTGCAATGCCGGCAGTCGATCAGAATTTTTTCGTCGGGCGGAAGTGGCGAGGTTTGCTCGAGAATCTCCTCGAAGCTTCGATCGTTCACGTTCGTCGGAACGTTGATAATCCTCGTCACCTGTAGCTCAATTCTCCCCTTAGATATCCGGACAGCCCGGTCGCACCACGATGGTCAACATTTCTTGCCGCGGCATGCATCGCCGCTTCCATCGCTACTCCTAAGGTATCCCCCGCCAGCAGTCGCGAGAAGTAGGTTGCGCCCCATACATCCCCACATCCGGTGGGATCTCCCATTGACATATCGCGCGAGGCCGCGGCGGGAATGAGAGCTGTCCTTATGGCGCCGGTCCTGCCCCCTATTGCGCCCCTTCGAAGATCGGCGAGAGACTCGAATCCGGGCGCAGCAAAATAGACGGCTCCGCGACTCCCCATTGTGACGACCAGGCACTGGACCCCGGCCGTGAATGCCTTGGCCGCGAGGTCCATCCCATCGGTTGCCAGCATCGACATCTCGTCTTCGTTCACCTGCACAATGTCGAAGCAGCGCAGCCAGGCCTCGGCATTCGGAAGCGGTTGCAGGGTCCTCGCACCATCCGCCTGCACCGCGAGAAGCAGCGAATGCAGATCACAGTAGATAGGTCCGCGGAAATTCTGGCGAATAAGCTGCGCTGTCTCGAGGTCGATCTCGAAACCACTGATCAAGTTGATATAAAGCGCGTCGAGGTCACCCATGAGTGGTTGAAGGCCCCGCCAGCCCCAGCCCGGTATCCCGCCGCGCAGGTATTCACAGCGACGCTCACTGCTTTCATAAAGGAGAGTGACCTTGTTGGTCGGATGCGGCACCTCGATAGGCCCTGTGCCTGCTGCAACCTTGCGCAGCGTGGCCATGAACTCGCGCGAACGCGGTGCAAGGTCGTATCCGATTTTGAGTATCGGCACGATTTCCCAATCGTCGGAAAGTCCGGCATCGAGCGCGCCCAGGGCGTAGGTAATGCCGCCCCATTCCTCCACAGGTTTTGCAAGCGGATCGCGTCCGTGGATCTCGTCCCAGACGAATGTCCCGATTACGCCAACTTTCTTCGCCACTAAACGTCCCCGAACGTCTGCGCCTTGAAGGTGGCAACTGCGCCGACAACACCGGCGGAGAGGGGAAGCGCGCCCGGCACGATGCGGCAGGCATCAACCGCAGGCTTGAATGCACGCCGCTTCACTTCCGCCCGAAGCGGATCGAAGAGCGCCTCGCCCGCCTGAGTCACACCTCCGGCAATAACCACCGTATCGGGATTGAAGATGTTTATCAGGTTCGAGATTCCCACGCCGAGGAAGTGCGCTGTATCACGCACTACGTCGCGCGCTATCTCGTCGCCGCGCTTCGATGCCTCATAAACGGTCTGTGCCGTAATCTTCGACTGATCTCCATCTACGAGCTCGAGGAGAATCGATCCTTCATCTGACGCGATCGCTTCGCGCGCTCTTTCAGCGATGGCGGGCCCCGACGTGTACGCCTCGAGGCAACCGTAATTGCCGCATTTGCAGCGGCGGCCGTTGGATTCGATAGTTGTATGGCCGATTTCCCCCGCAGCATCCGAAGCACCGTGATAAAGCTTGCCATCGAGGATCAGCCCGCCGCCTATACCTGTGCCAATGGTCAGGCCTACGACGTTCCTTCCGCCCTTGGCGGCCCCCGCCCACCATTCACCCAGCGTTGCGCAATTAGCATCATTGTCGAGCGTGGCCTTTAAGTTGACCCGCTTCCCGATTTCATCGCGCAGCGGAAAATCCCGCCAGCCAAGATTGGGCGTAACTACAACGATGCCCTTCTCGCGATCGAGCGGGCCGGGTGATCCGATCCCAACCCCAAGAAAGTCTTCGCGTCGAGCCCCGGTCTCCGAGATAGTCTGCGCAATGACATCTTCGATCATCTGGACAATGCGATCGACCACGCCTGCGGCGCCGTTCTCAGCCAGTGTCGGTGCCATCCGCATGGCTATTTCGCGGGTACCGTCCGTTGGCATCGCCCCTGCCGCGATGTTGGTGCCACCTAGATCAACTCCGATGATGTAGCGCTCTCTTGTGCTCATGCCATCCTCGGCAGGGGGACTAGTATCATTAGCAGTTCATAAACGTACTCTGCCGAAAGTTCGCGCATGCACCGCCAATGTCCAAGCGGGCAGCTCTGCGGTCCGTGTCTGTCGCACGGACGGCAGGGAAGCCCATCAAGACCGGCAATTTGTCGCGCGTCGGAAAGCGGTCCAAAACCGAAGTCAGGAACTGTGGGACCAAAAACGGCGACTGTCGGCGTATTCATGGCCGAAGCGAGATGCAAAGGTGCGGAGTCGTTTGAAACGATTGCTGCGGCGCGCCCAATCAGCTCGGCGGACCCAAGTACCGAGAGCTCCCCCGTTGCGTCGATTGTCCTGCCCGGCGCTGCAACTTCGATTTCACCTGCAAGCGCACCTTCCGCATCACCGCCAATCACGACAACAGGAAAGTTCTCAGTCAGGATCCGCGCAAGCTGCGGGAAGTATGGCCACCGCTTGGTGCCCCAGGCGCTTCCCGGCGCAAGAACAACAAACGGGGTTGACTGGCCCTGCATCAGGCGGTCCACCGAACGCTTGTCGCTCCCACCTGGGTACAATCTGGGCCTGACCATGGACAGGTCGGGGTTTTCCACGTCTGCCAGTCGCAACAGCCTTTCCGCGTGATGTCTGTCGCTCTGATACTCGACTGTGCGGGTATAGAAGGGCTTGCCGGCCGATGTATCGAACCCTATGCGTACTGGAATACCTGCAAAGGCGGCCACAGCGGCGCTCCGCATGGAGCCCTGAGCCATGAACGCAGTGGATTCGCGAATCTCACTGTCGGAGTCACGCAGCGAGCGCACAACTTTCCATGTCTGGATGAGCCGCCCGCTCGTTTTCTTGTCGAACACGATGAGTTTGCGGATGGCGGGATCATTTGCGAGCACTGTACGCCCGATGGGAGTTGTGAGAACATCAACCGGACCGCGGCGTGAAAGCTCCGCGATGAGCGGCGTCGTTAGTATGACGTCGCCAAGAAAGCTCGTCTGGACAACGAGCGAAGGCACCGCTAATCGACCTGGAGTACCGCCAGAAACGCCTCCTGCGGAATCTCGACGCTGCCGACCTGCTTCATTCTCTTTTTTCCGGCCTTCTGCTTCTCGAGCAGCTTTCGCTTGCGCGAGATGTCACCGCCGTAGCATTTGGCGAGAACATCTTTCCGCAGCGGCTTCACCGTGGTACGCGCAATTACTTTCTGCCCGATCGCGGCCTGAATGGCGACTTCGTAAAGCTGGCGCGGAATGAGCTCGCGCAGCTTGTCCGCGATTTTACGTCCCCACTCGTATGCCTTGTCCGTGTGAATGATTACGGAGAAAGCATCGACTGGATCGCCGTTGATGAGCATGTCGAGCTTGACGAGATCGCTTCTCCGGTACTCCAGCATCTCGTAATCCAGCGAGGCGTAACCGCGGCTGATTGTCTTGAGCCGATCGAAGAAATCCAGGATGATTTCGCCAAGCGGAAATTCCCAGTCGAACTCGACGCGCTCCTGGTCGAGGTACGTCATGTTCCTGTAAACACCGCGCCGTTCAGTTCCAAGCGTCATGATTGGCCCGATGTACTCGGACGGCGCCATGATGCGCGCCTTCACGTACGGCTCCTCGATGTAGTTGATGTTTCCTGCAGGCGGCATCAATGACGGATTTTCGATCAGATCCATTTTTCCGTCGGTCATGTGCACCCGGTATTCAACGCTCGGAACCGTCGTGACCAGGTCGAGCTCGTACTCGCGGGTAAGCCGCTCCTGCACGATCTCCATGTGCAGCAGCCCAAGAAATCCGCACCGGAAACCGAATCCAAGTGCGGTTGACGTTTCAGGCTCGTACTGAAG
>JACDDZ010000090.1 GCA_013816695.1 Gemmatimonadaceae bacterium | reverse complement strand
GGGAAAATCCGGTCGTAGTTCCACTTTCCACCGGGCATCCTGTCCAGGACAATGACCGGGTGAATCAGCCTCACGCTATCCATCTCGATCTTCTTTCCGAAGAACGTAGACAGCGAATACTTGGCCCATACTTCTCTGGCATTCACGAACGGCTTGTGCGCGCTGTCTGTGATTACGAGATCGTGCAGTGTGAAGCCGTGGCGCAGGTTTCCACTCACACGTCCAATCCGCACAATACCGTGCGAATTGTTCTGCAGCAGTCTCTCGAAACGCCCGCGCGCTACGCCGCGCCCCCAGTCTGTTCCGGTGATGACGAACAGTCCGATCACAAGGATTCCGACAATGACGAGCAGGGGAATCAGCCCGCGCAGCACGTACCATCGAGCGCGACGTGCAGCCACTAAAATGCTTCTCCGATGGACAGGTGAAGCTGCATCCGGTTAAGCAGGCCCCGGGCCGGAGCGTAGCGGCGATTGTCTTTCACGTTCACGAGTTTGACTTCGCCATTAACTACCTGCTCCGTTACGACCGGAAGGAGTTCACTGCCTGTAGGACTCAGTGCGAGATCGACTCGCACCGGCCCTACGCGGGTGAGATACCGGATACCTACGCCGGGAGTTACAGCCGCCTTGCTCTTTGGCAATGCGGAATTGATTCGCTGTGAGACATATCCGCCATCGATAAAGGCCGCGCCCGAAAGATCCTTCCAGACGGGGAAGCGAAGTTCCGCATTTGCCTCGACGACAATGTTTCCGCCCAGCGCTCGCGGCTCGAAATCCCGATTGGCGAGACCCGCAACGTTTGGATTGCACGCCGTCATGTCCGCGCCGGAATGACAGGGCGCATTCAGGCTGTCCTTTCGCTGCAGCTGCGCGGCCGAGATCGTCAACACCCGCGGACCAAGCTGGTTTTCGCCGAAGCCGCGTACCGAGCGTGATCCGCCTGCGTAGAACCTTTTTCGTGGATGCAGAATATCACCGCCGGCAGCAGCGCCGAGCGCGGCACCCGTGCTCTCGAGCGCATTCACCCATCCCATGCGAACGTGTCCACCAATGACTCCGCGGGACCGGAAAGGCATGAACGCAGCAGCGTCGAGGGTTGCGCGATTGTACCGGAAGTCCGATATGGTGAGTGATGAAGCGTGTTCCAGGTCTGCCGATCCACGAATCCCGCGGCTAGGTCCGAGCGGATCGTTCGTGCGGTCGATCTGCATGTTGATTGTGAAGGGCGACAGCCGCTGCTTCTCGCGCAGCGCATGCAGCGTTGGCTGGTCACACACGCCGTAGTTGATGCAGAAGTAAACGTCGCCCGCTTCGACCTGTGAAATCTCGAACCTGTAGTTGGCGCTGGCGGGAGCGCGGAAAGTGACGTTCCGGGTGAACGTAAGGCTTGTGCCGTAACCGCGATCCACGAAAATTCCGGGAGCGCTACGGCGATGCGCGAAGATGCTGGCCGCGGCCTCGTTGTGCGGCGAGCCCCACCAGGGCTGGCGAACTTCGATGCTGGCGTTGTAAGTCGGAGCGAAATAACGGGCGCGGTCACTTCCAATGTTACCCGAGACATCCCGGAAAATTCCCTTTCCGTTCAGCGAGCTTGCCAGCAGGTTACCCACGGCAGCACTCGCCGCGAACCGGCGCGCCGAACCGAACCAGTTGTAGTGCAGGTATCGCCCTTCCACCTGGAAGAAATCCACAGTGCTAAAGCCGGCGCTGAGCCGGACTTCGCGCGGCGGGGATTCCTGTACGGTTACGACAACAAGCTTGTTCGAATCACCCTGGACCGGGAGGTCCAGGACTGCGCGTTTGAACAGGTTGGACTCGTAGAGTGCGCGCTGGCTGCGCAGCATTTCCGTGCGGCGGAAAACGTCTCCGGGCTTGAAGGTGAGCGACTTCCGGATCGTCCGCTCTGTTACGCGGTTTTCGCCGACGATGTCGATTGCTGCGACCGTCGTCTTCCACTTAGGGTGCAGCAGCAGCGACAGTGCCGCTTTGTGGTTCACCTCGTCGACGACTAGAGACGTGTCGATTTCAGCATCGCCGAAGCCGCGGTCCCAGAGCGCGCTCATGAGTTTTGCGCGCGTCGAATCCAGGCGAAGCAGGTTGAGCGGGGTGCCAACGGAAAGCGCGAGCCTGCGCTCGATATCGTGCGGGCGGAGTACCTGGCTGTCCTGCCTGATGTCCAGTGTGGAGACGATCGTCGGCGGACCCTCGGTGATCCTGAAGGCTATCTGGACTTTGTTTTTTCCATTCGCAACGAGCGACGTATCTACCTGTGCGTCCCGGTATCCGCGCTTCCAGTAGAACACACGGATGCGTAGAACGTCGCGCGCCAGTTCGTCATGATCGAGGTACTTCTTCTCGTAGACGTACTTCGATTTGGTAATCAAGCAGAAGGGCTTCAACAAAAAACTCTTGCAGTGCGAGGCCTCGGTCGAGACACTCTCCTCGAGGTCCTCGACCTTCATGACATGCACGCCCTGAAAGCGAAGGCGCGTGACTTCGGGGTCACGGTTTACCTGCTTCTGGTTTGGCTGGGCATGAACTAAAAGCGGGACTAATAGCCCCATGGAGGCTCTGATCAGGAGCCTACCGAAGATGTGCCGAAACATGGGCCATAGATGAGCAAGGGATGGGCCGGGATACATCCTATAGAGCTCTGTCATGAGACCGGCAGTAAACTATGTCTTTCTGGTCGCCTTACAATCCTTCCAGCAGCGCATCGTTATTCGGCGTCGAAGCGATCCGCTTGATAAGCCACTCCATTGCCGACGACGAAGGCATCTGCTGGAGCCCGCGACGAAGCGTGTAGACATGCTCCAGCTGCTCCGCCTTGAACAGCTTGTCCTCGCGCCGAGTGCCCGATGTTCCGATGTCGATTGCCGGGAAAATCCGACGCTCTGCGAGGCCACGATCCAACTTGATTTCACAGTTTCCGGTGCCCTTGAATTCCTCGAAAATCACGTCGTCCATTCGCGATCCGGTCTCGACCAGGGCAGTCGCAATGATGGTAAGCGAGCCGCCACCATTTTCCGGTGCAACCGAGCGCGCAGACCCGAAAAATGCTTTCGGCTTCGCCATCGCTGTTGCATCCAGACCGCCAGAAAGTGTGCGGCCTGTTCCGCGTTCAACCGTGTTGAACGCGCGAGCCATGCGGGTGATGGAGTCGAGGACGATGACGACATCCTTGCCCATTTCGACAAGGCGACGCGCGCGCTCGAGAACCATTTCAGTCACGTCCGTGTGGCGCACTGCCGGCATGTCGAAGCTCGAAGCCACAACTTCACCATAGCCCCAGGTGATCATCTCGCTGACTTCTTCCGGGCGTTCATCCACGAGCAGAACGAGAAGTGCCGCCTGCGGATGATTGACGGCGACGCCTTCGACGATTGCCTGAAGCAGCATTGTTTTTCCGGCGCGCGCAGGTGCAACTATCAGCGCTCTCTGGCCATATCCAATTGGTGCAATGAGGTCGATTGCGCGACGCGTAAGCTCGGGTCCGGCCTTGGCCGGTTTGCCGGTTTCGAGGGTCAACTTCTTGTCGGGATATGATGCGATCAGCGAACCGAAATCCGGTCTCCGCGCCATCTCCGCGGGATCCGCATCATTGATTTTGAGGATGTCGCAAACCACAAGGCGATTGCGCGGGTCATGTCCGGTGCTGGCAAGCAGATGATCGCCGCGACGCAGTCCATGCTGACGAATGAGGTTCGGCGGAACGAATGCGTCGCCGGCTTCTGCGAGGTAGCTGTTGGCTGCGCGGCGAATGAAACCGCCATCTCTCTGTGCATCGAACCAGCCTACACTTTCTGAATCTGCAGTGACTGGCAGGAGCGGCGCGCGCATCTGGCCGCCCTGCTGCTGGTTATTGTCCCTGCGTGGTCCGCGATCGTTTCCCTGACCGCCGCCCTGTCCCTGCCCACCACCGCCCTGTCCACCACCCTGTCCGCGTCCGCGCCGCTGGTTTCTGTTCCGGCGACTGCTGTTGTTGTTCCGGTTTCCGCCGCCGCCTTCACCGCGATCATTCCGGGGACCGCGGTTTCGATTGTCGTTCCGATTTCCGCCACCACCCTGTCCACCCCCGCCACCCTGTCCGCGCCCCGAGTCGACATCATTCGAGTACGTCGGAGAATTGTTATCGATCGACCCTGCAGGCGCCGAAGGAGTTGAGGGCGCGCTCTGTTCACGCGGGGCATCGGATCCCGAATTATCGGAACCGCTGCGGTCTGGGCTTTCTGAATCCTGGGTCATCGAATCATTGGAATCACGGTATGGATCTGCATTCTCGTTACTGTCCATGGGAACGTCCGAAGAGGGACGTGGGCCACGGCCGCGACGAATTGGACGTCGGCGTTCGTTCATTGAATTGTGTGTGGCAGGGAGAAAAAACTGGTGACTTAACTGCTGCGGGTCGCCCGGGAAAAACTCACGCGGCGGACCACAACCTCACTCCAGAAAATCGCGCGCCCGGAGCTGCAGGGCTGCGCTGGTATCGTAATGCTAGTATGGGCTTCTTTAAATGTCCAGCTTATTCGTAACGGCGCGTTTTCCGTGGTCTGTTTCACTCCCGTTCCCGTAAGCCGTAAAACCGACATCGGAAACGGTCCTGAACTGAAAACGCACAACGAGTTGTTGCAGCTACTCAGTGAGCAGAATGTTATCCAGCTGCTTCACTGCGTCAATCGTCCGGCGGCACAATTCAACTATCCTGTCAACAGATTGCTTCTGTTCGTCGGGCAGCTCTTCAAGTTGAAGAAGCTGCGCTTCGGTCAAAAGTGCCGTCAACGGGTTGTTGAGCGTGTGGCGAACTTCTGCCAGCTTTGCCCGGTTGGATGATTGGTCCATCGTGCGATAACTTAGCATTGTGACCGACTCAATGCATGAAGAAATCCCCCGCCTGGAGCAGGAAGCGGCCGAGCGGCCGGACGACGCCCGCGCCCTGGTTGCGCTCGCCAACGCCTACTGGCTGAGCGGCCGCGGCCCCGAGGTAGTCAACGATCTTGCGAGCCGCGCAATTACCGCTGATCCCCTTAACCGCGCTGGCTGGCACCTCTGGTCGCTGGCAGAATCAGATCCGCGCGCACGCGTCGGCCGCTGGCAGCAGGTGTCGGAACGTTTTCCCGAAGATGATCTTGCGCGTGCGAATGTGGCTGACAATGCAGCGGCACTGGCCGGTGCTGAGCACGATCACGACGCGCTGGAACTCGCGATCGTCTCATATGAAAAGCTGCTCGAGCGCGCTCAACACCCTGACCAGAAAATTGCGCTCAAGGAAGCGATTACCGCACTGCGGGCGTGGCGTCTGTAGTCGCGAGGAAAGCATTGCTGGCCACTTCGTAGCGATGGGCCGTTGGTCGTTTTCCGGTATCCGTTACCCGTTATCCGAAAAGACGGGCAACGGACAACAGAGAACAGCCGGTGTCCGAAAAGACGGGCAACGGACAACAGAGAACAGAAATCGGCCACCACCACGCGAAGAAAGCATACCTAGCCATTTCGTAGCGATGGGCCGTTGGTCGTTTTCCGGTATCCGTTACCCGTTATCCGAAAAGACGGGCAACGGACAACAGAGAACAGAAAACGACCAACGGCCCATACCGGCGAGCGTGGCTTAAACTATTTCGCTATTGCCTTCGGGTCCCCATCGGAAACGTATCGCGACCCCTTATCCAGGACGTCCAGAGTCTGTTGCACTGCGTTACCAGTTACTTCTACGCGATAAATGGAAAGCGGATTGAACGAAGGATCGTACGGACTTTTCGTCGGACCACCTGACACTTCAAGGATCGCTTCATTGCTGTACGTCACGACCTTGCCAGTCTTGGGATCCTTCCACGAGCCTGACTTTGCAAGCGCCCGGTTCTTGGGCCACACACCAAGCGGCAATGCGAATGTCCTGATCTTGTAGCCGGGAACTGCAGAGTCGATTCCCATCTGCCCCCGTGCGATCTGTTCCTGCACAACGGCGTCCGAGTACTTGGAAAGCTGCGCATGCCAGAGGGTGTGATTGCACAGCTCGAATCCCTGTTCCTTCAGGAACTGCACCTTCTTGAACCGCCACTCGCTCTTCTGGCCTTCGATGCCCCTGTCACCGAAAAGGGACCGGCCGGCAGCCGCGCCGGTGAGCATGCAGAAGACGGCGTTATTGCCCCAATCAGCGTGGGATTTTCGGAAATCCAGCCAGACACCGACCCCGCTCCGAGGATCGACTTCCAGGTTACCGTTACGCTCGATGTAGCTGAACTGGCTCGGACTCGCGTCGTCAAACACGAATACGGCGGGTGAAAGACCCTTGGGGAGGTCGATTTTCCGGTCCAGAATCTGCGAAATGGAAACCGGGCGGTATCCGCGCTGGTATATAAGCTCCAGGTCCTTGCGGAACTGTCCCCGTTCGCGTCCCCAACGGCTGTTGGAATCACCAATCAGGTGGTATTCAAAGACAGGAATCTTGCCGAGCTCATTCGGCGTACGTGCTTTATCAGCATCGGTTAGCTGGAAACCGGTGGATGGCGTTGCTGCTGGCACTGTAGTGCTCTTGTCGGGCGGCGAAATAGTATCGCGGGTGCCGGGAACAGCATCCTTGTTCGTGCATGCAGCAAACAGGAAAACGAAAATTGAAGTTCGAAAGTTCATATAAAAGGACCGAGTGGAATTTTTAAACCGTAGCACCGACGAAAGCAGACTGACCAGGCTGTCACCCCGCACCAAGCTGGTCATCAAGAT
>JACDDZ010000089.1:6073-6731 GCA_013816695.1 Gemmatimonadaceae bacterium | reverse complement strand
GCCTGAGGTTACACGGAGAGGCCCCGGCAGCCATTTTTCAGGCAACCTCAACCAGACAGCACATGAAAAAGGACGTGATGGTAATGGTTGGAACAATGAAGGGCGCATTTGTCTTTCGATCCGACAGCGGCCGGAAGAAGTGGAGCATCGAGGGTCCGCATTTCCGCGGTGAAGCAGTCTATGCGTTTGCGCATGATTCAAGGGGCGGTGAGCCGCTCACTTTGGCTGCGATAAACAACGGCTTCTTTGGGCCGGCGATGGCGTTCAGCACCGACATGGGCGAGAGCTGGAGTGAGCCCGACAGACAAAGCGTGAAGTTTCCCGAGGATTCCGGACGAGCGCTCAAGCAGATCTGGCAGATTATGCCCGGGAAAAGCGGGAAGGATGACGTTTTGTACTGTGGCGTGGAGCCGGCTGCGCTTTTCGTTTCGCGGGACCGTGGTGCGTCGTGGTCGGCCAATGAAGGACTGCTCAGGCACGAGCATCAGCCCAAATGGATGCCGGGAGCTGGCGGGCTCTGCCTGCATACAATCGTGCAGGATCCCCTGAACCCGGATCGCATGCTCATCGCAATTTCCAGCGGGGGCGCCTACCGCACCGACGATGGCGGAAAGACTTGGGCCGCAAAAAACGTTGGTGTGCGTGCGGAGTTCATGCC
>JACDDZ010000089.1:0-6063 GCA_013816695.1 Gemmatimonadaceae bacterium | reverse complement strand
GTGTGTGCACAAGGTCGTGCATCACCCCGCGAAGCCCGAGCGGATGTTCCTGCAGAATCACTGGGGTCTCTACAGAAGCGACAACTGGGGTGATTCCTGGCACGACGTCGCGAATGGTGTTCCGTCCGACTTCGGGTTTGCCATGCATATGCATCCGCATGATCCCGACACCGTCTACATCGTTCCGCTCGAATCGGATCAGTTTCGCTGCACCCCGGAAGCGAAGCTGCGCGTGTATCGCACGACGAACGCGGGCGAGAGCTGGGAGCCGCTCACGGCTGGTCTTCCGCAGTCGGGCGCTTATGAAACAGTCCTGCGCGATGGGATGAGTGGTGATGCCATAGATCCGGCCGGCATTTATTTCGGTACGCGGAGCGGAAAGCTTTTCGGCTCGAATGACAGCGGGGAGAGCTGGATGGAAATGGCCGATGGACTTCCGCCAATTGTATGTGTGAAGGTGGCGGTGCTTGCCTAGTGGTAACGATAGAATTGCCTCGCTCGCTTATTGGGCCGAATGACCCGGGCACCGTTGTGCTCAGCGAAATGTTCGAGACAGTCGGTGATGCCTTGCGCGCACTGGCAGCTCACTCTCCGGCCGCGATTGACAGCGTCCTGGATGAACAGGGAAACCTGAGGCAGCACGTGAATGTTTTCCTGGATGCGGAGAACACTCGTTTTCTTCGCGGGTTGGATACTCCGGTGTCGGACGGCAGTAAAATCTTCGTCATCGGCGCAATAAGTGGCGGATGATGGGGGCTTTCCGGGGGTTTTCCGGGGGTTTTGACGGCACTTTTACTACTATATATGTTGGGCTGGCAAATTAGCCCCTGGGCACGTACATTCTGCCCTGCAAACAGACCTGATTTTTTCGGTTTAACGCCTTCCCCAACAAACCAGCATGACATCCGAGACGAGCCGAACCGAGGCTGCGCCAGATCGTGAATTTGTCAAAGCGTTGACTCTTACCGACGCCACAATGCTGGTAGCCGGTTCAATGATCGGCTCCGGAATTTTCATCGTTTCGGCAGACATTGGCCGAACGGTGGGCTCGCCCTTCTGGCTCTTGATGGCATGGGTCGTCGCCGGTGTTGTCACGATCCTTGGAGCGCTCTCCTATGGCGAGCTCGCAGCGATGTACCCCAGGGCTGGAGGACAGTATGTCTTCCTGCGTGAATCCATGGGTCCGCTCATGGGGTTCCTGTACGGATGGACGCTCTTCGTCGTCATCCAGACGGGGACGATCGCGGCCGTCGCGGTTGCATTCGGCAAGTACCTGGGACAGCTCTGGCCCGCGGTTTCTCCCGAACGCTATGGATGGTTCCCCCAGTACACGGTCGCCACATGGAGCGGACCGATCGAGCTCGGCCTCTCCCCGCAGCGCCTCATTGCGTTGATCACAGTTTGGATTCTTACCTGGATCAACCTGCGCGGGGTTAGAGAAGGGAAGATGGTTCAGACGACACTCACTGTTGTCAAAACCGGAGCGCTCGCACTCCTGATTCTTCTTGGGCTCACGATTGGCCGCAATGCGACGGCCATCGCCGCGAACTTCTCCGGGGGGAATTTCACTGGTAGCGTGGATTTCACCAGTGTGTTCGCAATTGTGTTCGGATCCGCACTGGTGGGCTCACTGTTCTCGAGCGATGCGTGGAACAACGTCACTTTCGCTGCCGCAGAGGTCAAGAATCCGCAGCGCAATCTTCCGCGCGCCCTCCTCTTCGGGACCGGTCTCGTCACGCTGCTCTACATTCTGGCGAACATCGCGTATCTGAATGTTCTCCCGCTGAATGGAACCGAAGGAGCCACGGATGTGATAGGACGCGGGATTACCCACGCGACGCAGGACCGTGTGGGCGCATCCGCAGCGGAAGTCATCTTTGGACCGATCGGTGGATCGATAATGGCTTTCGCCATTCTGATTTCCACTTTCGGCTGCAATAACGGACTTATTCTCTCCGGAGCCCGCGTTTACTACGCGATGGCCAAGGACAAGCTGTTTTTCTCGAAGGCTGGCACGCTGAACAAGAACAGCGTTCCCGCTTTCGCGCTGATCGTTCAGGCAATATGGACCAGCCTGCTCTGCCTCACCGGCACCTACAATCAGCTTCTGGATTTTGTCATCTTCGCAGCGCTTCTTTTCTACGTTGCGACGACCGTTGGCCTGTTTCGTCTTCGGTCACTCCGTCCCGATGCTGAACGTCCATACAAGGCGTTGGGATATCCGTTCCTCCCGGGGCTCTACATTGTTCTCGCTTCCGCAATTGCGATCGTTCTTCTGATTGCGGAAAAGACGCGGTACCAGGCGCTGTCAGGCCTGGCGCTCGTCGCGCTTGGACTCCCCGTGTACTTCATCTGGCGCAAAGTAGAACGCGCATGATCGCCAGGTCCTATTGCCACGCGCTTCGGCGCACCTTGCCAGTAATCCCCAGGAGATACACGAGTATGAATCTGATGGACCGTCTGATCCGTCACGCGAAGTTCGTTGCAATGCTGCTGGTCCTGTGCGCAATGCCCCTTGTTGCGCAAGGCTCAGTGAACGTTGCAGCCCCACAGTCCTCACCTGCATCGGTTGATTCAGCCTCGGCTGCAGGTGCAATGTCTGTATCCCCCGACGCGACCCAGTCGCTCACCCCGACCACGGAACACCGGGCCGGCGGCGAAGCCAACCTCATAATTCCGGACCTGTCATCCCAGAGCTTTTTCGGGATGTCGGGCAAGTCACTCCTCAGCCTCGGACTGATTGTCTGTGTGCTCGGGCTGATCTTCGGAATGGTGATTTACAACCAGCTGAAAAACATGCCGGTGCACGCGTCGATGCTGGAGATTTCGGACCTGATTTATGAAACCTGCAAGACGTATCTGATCACGCAGGGAAAGTTCATTCTCATCCTCGAGATATTCATTGGCCTAGTCATCGCCATCTACTTCGGCGTGCTTGTCGGATTTCCGCTGACGAAAGTTGCAATCATCCTGGCGTTCAGCCTTGTAGGCATCGCCGGCAGCTACGGCGTCGCGTGGTTCGGCATCCGCGTCAACACATTTGCAAATTCGCGAACCGCGTTCGCAAGCCTGAGGGGCAAGCCGTATCCATGCTACGCGATTCCCCTCAAGGCCGGAATGAGCATTGGCATGCTGCTGATCTCAGTGGAGCTGTTCATCATGCTCTGCATCCTGCTCTTCATTCCGGGCGACTACGCCGGCCCCTGCTTCATCGGCTTCGCCATCGGTGAATCGCTCGGCGCCGCGGCGCTCCGTATTGCTGGCGGTATTTTCACCAAGATTGCCGACATCGGCGCCGATCTCATGAAGATCGTGTTCAACGTGAAGGAAGATGACGCGCGCAATCCCGGCGTCATTGCGGATTGTACGGGCGACAACGCAGGCGACTCGGTCGGTCCCAGCGCCGACGGCTTCGAGACCTACGGAGTTACGGGTGTCGCGCTCATCTCGTTCATCCTGCTCGCTGTTCGCGAGCCGGCGACGCAGGTGCAGCTGCTGGTCTGGATCTTCGTCATGCGCGTCATGATGATCGTCGCCAGCGGAATTTCGTACCTTGTGAACGAAGCAATCGCAAAGGGCCGCTACCAGAACGCGGACAAGATGAATTACGAGGCGCCGCTTACCTCGCTCGTCTGGCTGACGTCGCTGGTTTCAGTTGCACTTACTTACCTCGTCTCCAGGATGCTCATCCCCAATATCGGCGGAGACCCGACGCTCTGGTGGAAGCTTTCCACGATCATCACCTGCGGAACGCTTGCAGGCGCGATCATCCCTGAGCTCGTGAAGATCTTTACGTCCACGGAATCGACTCACGTAAAGGAAGTCGTCACCTCCTCGCGTGAGGGTGGAGCTTCGCTCAACATTCTTTCCGGACTTGTCGCTGGAAACTTCAGCGCCTACTGGCTGGGAATGGCGATCATGATCCTGATGTCGATCGCCTATTGGGTAAGCACGCACGGCATGGCCGCGCTCATGATTGCTCCGGCAGTCTTTGCCTTCGGACTGGTCGCATTCGGATTCCTCGGAATGGGACCTGTGACGATCGCAGTTGACTCGTACGGCCCGGTGACAGACAACGCACAGTCTGTGTTCGAGCTTTCCACAATCGAGCAGATGCCTGGAATTGCAGGCGAACTCAAGAACACCTACGGATTCGACGTGAATTTCGAGCACGCAAAACACCTGCTCGAGGAGAACGACGGCGCCGGAAACACCTTCAAGGCCACAGCGAAACCGGTGCTCATCGGGACAGCGGTCGTCGGCGCCACCACAATGATCTTCTCGATCATCGTTGGGCTGACCCACGGCCTTCAGCCCCAATATCTCGGCAATCTTTCGATTCTTCACCCGCCGTTCCTGCTTGGCCTGATAGCAGGTGGAGCGGTGATTTACTGGTTTACCGGCGCGTCGATGCAGGCTGTTACGACCGGTGCCTATCGCGCCGTTGAATTCATCAAGGCGAACATGAATCTCGAAAGCACCGAGAAGGCATCGGTTGCGGACAGCAAGAAAGTCGTCGAGATCTGCACCCAGTACGCCCAGAAGGGCATGTTCAACATCTTCCTGACAGTGTTCTTCTCCGCACTGGCTTTCGCTTTCGTGGAGCCGTACTTCTTCATCGGCTACCTGATCTCGATCGCGTTGTTCGGATTGTTCCAGGCGATCTTCATGGCCAACGCAGGCGGCGCATGGGATAACGCTAAGAAAATTGTCGAGGTCGAGCTGAAGCAGAAGGGAACACCTTTGCATGCAGCGACGGTAGTTGGAGACACTGTCGGCGATCCATTCAAGGACACGTCTTCGGTTGCACTCAACCCGATCATCAAGTTCACCACTCTGTTTGGTCTGCTGGCGGTGGAACTCGCCGTCTCGCTGACCGAGCAGCGCGGACCGGGACTGACGCGGATTCTCGCGCTTGTCTTCTTCGCAATATCGCTTGTGTTCGTGTGGCGTTCATTCTATGGGATGCGAATCGAACAGAAGTCCGCATAAGAACCAAAAACGGGTGGCGGCTACGGTCGTCACCCGTTTCTTTTGTGTGCCGGTCAGGGCAAAATCAACTGCGACGTGCGGCCTTCGGCCGCGAGAAAAGCAGGAGAACACCGCGAGTCACGGAGAACTGCAAACTCATGGGAACTACGTGCGCAAAGATGGTTCACCGTTGTTACCACTTTTTAAGCAGTTGAATTTGTAGTTCTCCGCGTGCTCCGCAGTACCCTCCGGCAGCTCTCGCGGCCGCAGGCCGCACAATGCTGGTGTAGTTGTCGCTGCTGTTGATGTTAGATCCTTAATCACTCAACGCGAACAATCTCATGTCACTGTTTGCACGGAAGCCGATTGCCGCTCTCATGGCGGAGGCAGATCACCCCAATGGTCTCAAGAGGGCTCTTGGCGCAGGCGATCTCATCATGCTTGCCATCGGCGCTGTTATTGGCGCCGGTATCTTCGGGTCCATCGGATCAGCTGCGGCTGGCCAGACTGACGCGGCTGGCCATGTAATCCGCCTCGGTGCAGGCCCAGCACTCGTAATCTCGTTTCTGCTGCTTGGTGCATGCTGTGCGCTCGCCGGACTCTGCTACGCCGAACTCGCCTCCATGATCCCCCAGGCCGGAAGCGCATATGCGTACACGTATGCCACACTCGGCGAAGTGGTTGCGTGGATTATTGGATGGGATCTCATTCTCGAGTACGCCGTCGGTAATGTTGCCGTAGCCATCTCGTGGGGAGATTACTTCAAGTCGCTGGTCGGCGGTTGGATAGACATACCTGCCTGGATGACCACTGGGTATCGGACGGCGCTTCTGAGCTCGAATCCGGCCGTGCACGGAATGCTGGATACAGCGCCGAAGATTTTTGGAATGCCGGTCCTGATCAACATTCCCGCGTTCTCAATCGTCGCACTGATTACCTGGCTGCTGATGCGTGGTGTGCGGGAGAGTTCGCGAGTCAATAACGTACTGGTCGTGGTGAAGCTTCTGGTGCTCGGGTTGTTCATCGTGGTGGGCGTCCAGCATATCGACACGGCGAATTACACGCCATTTGCACCAAACGGGTTTAGCGGAA
>JACDDZ010000088.1 GCA_013816695.1 Gemmatimonadaceae bacterium | reverse complement strand
CATTGGCCGCCAATTCAAACTTTTGTATGGCGGCACCGATAGCGAGGAGTTCTTCCGCCGTTTGGTTGATGAGCTTCTGCTTCCGATTCCCTGCGATGCTGGGGAGAATGGCAGCGCCGATAATTGCGAGTATGCCCGTTGCGACAACGGCCTCGAAAAGAGAAAATCCTCCCCTCCCCCGTCTTAGCAACCGACCCCCACCGGTATATGATAAGTCACGGTCGATGAGCTGGCAGGCAATGTAAAACGAACCGTACCCGTGGTGTTTGATCCATCCACCTGGTCGACGTCAAGCGGCCCGTCTTCCACAAGGTTTAGCTCTCGAGCATCTTCGATTGTAACGCCGGGGATGGTCATTACGAGCGTGCCAGCAACCGTACTGACGCTGGTGCGGGTCATCGAGTCGCGAACGGTCCCAATGGGGAGGACAAAGCCAGTGCGAGGTATGCTCCGGTCCCAAAATGGCCCGTTATTCAGCCAGCCCGTCACCGAGGCGGCCACATATGCGGTCTGCGGCGAATTTGCGGCAGTGTTGCAACCAGTTAGATCGGCCGGAAGGGGGGTGATCTTGATGAGCTTGCTCAGATGCGAGAGCCGCCCCGGATAATCCGTCGTTGCCGTCCTGAACCGGCCAATGGAAACCCTGAGTGAATCCAGGGTGGCCGCGGATTCCGTAACCTGCTCGCGATCCAGGTACGAGCTGACACTGGGAAGGACTATCGCGCCAAGTATGGTCATAATGGCCAGTGCCACTACGATCTCAATAATGGAAAATGCCGCCTTCCTGGTTGCAAACACTAGTTTTAATATACCTCAGCCGGGCTTTTGAGCGCTCAAATGAATATTTGCAGGCCGCGTCGTAACACCCTATATTATATGAGAGTCAGACAGTACCGCGTCGGCACAAGCAAATTTAAGGATTACCATCCGGCCCCTTGGTCGCAACAATTCGTTGTGCATACCAGTGGCTGGTTACAGCATTTTAAGGGGATGTACCACTTGAATTTTCTTCGACTCAGAACACCGAGGAATCTTGTTCTCGGGCTTGTTACCCTCGTTGCTGCAGCTTGCGCCGAGACAGTAACTTCACCCGGCCCCGAATTCCAGATCACGGCGGGCGCGGCCTCAGCCAAGGCGCTCCCCCCGATGCAGGAACGCGCGGTTATTGATGCCAATCGCATCACTACCCTGTCGGTCACTTCGGGCAGCTTCGGCTACTTTGATGCAAACAGCAACGTTTACTCTCCCCCAGCTCCGGCCCTAGGCGTTTTGAATCATGTGCACGTCAAGTTCTGCAAGGATTCCTACAAGGACTACGGCCTCAAGCAGTTCTCGGCAAACTTCCATTACAGCAACGTCAAGATCGATTCCGAAGCTGACAACGAAGTTGATTCCCCTCTCGATCCGGATGACGCGGCTCACAAGCAGGTAAACTGGGATCGGTCAGCAGCATCCTCGATTCTTAAGGGCGGAGGCGAAGGTTCGTTCAAGTTCACCGGCATTCCGGCGGGAGCTTCGCTCGAAGTCCACTACAACTATCGTGATGCCGCGGGAAAGAATTTCTCCATCAAGACCTGCACGACGGTCCTCGCAGCTCCCGACCTCGGAGTCGAGACCGTAGCGTGGCCGACTGGCGCACCTGCTGGCGTCCCAACCTTGTTTGAATCTGCAGTCAACTTCATGGCGTTCTCGAGCATTCCCGCTACGGCAAGCTGTGCTATCTACGAGAATGGAGTTCTGCTTGGCAAGTCGGCTGTTGTAAACGCAGGCCAGATGTGCCCTGTCACCCTGACATTTACGCAGGCAGGGGTTCATAATCTCACTGTGAAGCTCGAGGATATCGGTCCGTCCGACTCGAACCCCACTAACAACACGGCCACGGGCCAGGTGATCGTTCGCGGCGGAACTCCGCCGCCAGGCGGCGACGGCACACCTCCCGGCAGCACTATCATCGAAGCTCGTGTACAGACGCCAAAGACTATCCGTCAATGGATCGACTCTACCTTCGTCTGGACCGGCACTACCCGGACAGCCTCGGAACTTCACCAGGAGCAGGGTGCTCCGCTGGTCGTAATCTTCCCGAACATATCCTTCACGGGCCCCACGCAGATCATTGTTTCGGCCACGACCGACGGGCGCGTACTGCAGGCACCGACTACCATCTCTGGTGTAGGCCCATGCCTGGGTGGCACTAATGCAACCTCCGCAATTTCTTACTCGGTTTCGCTGTGCAACGATGAAGGCTCTTCTGCCGCAACGCTCGTGTACAACATCAACGCGACCACCAACAGCAGCGGATACACCTACGGCATGTTCCAACCGTACGGCGAGGCGATCACATTCAACGTGACGATCATCAATGGCGGTCTTAAGTACACGCTTCCTGGCAGCATGCTTACCGCGGCGATGAAGTTCGACTACTCCAGCCCCTGTGGCTCTGGAAAGGCCGTGCAGGACGCCTGCCGCATCAACGGAACATATAGCTGGCGTATTGAAGGAAATGGTTGGGTAACCCCAGCGTCTTACGTAACGGGGGTTCCTTACACACCGTAACAATGGAGCTTTAACTGAAAAAGACCCTTCAGTCGAAGGGTCTTTTTTTTTAGCACAAGAAACCCCTTTAGATTGGATCGCATGAACTCCGACACCCCACGTCTCCGCTTTGCGCCCTCTCCCACCGGGTACCTTCATGTCGGCGGCGCCCGCACTGCCCTGTTCAATTGGTTGTACGCGAAAAAGTACGGTGGAAAAATGCTGCTTCGCATCGAGGATACAGACAAGGCGCGCAGCACCGACGAGAGCACACGAGCAATTTTCGACGGACTGAACTGGCTCGGACTCCAATGGGATGAAGAAGTCGTATACCAGGGCGCCAACCTCGAGCGCCATCGCGCAGACTCGCTTCGCCTGCTGGAATCGGGGCACGCATACAGGTGCTTTTGCACGCCTGCAGAGCTGGAGGAGCGCCGCAAGGACGCAACCGCGCGCAAGGACGCCTTCAAGTATGATCGTCGCTGCGACAAGCTTGCTCCTGATGAAGTCAGCCGGCGCATCGCTTCAGGCGAGCAGTCAGTAGTTCGGTTTCGCATCCCTGAAGGCGAGACCGAGTGGAACGACTTGGTCCACGAACGAATCGCGTTTCCCAATAAGGACATCGATGACTTTGTGATCCTCAGGTCGGATGAAACTCCGATCTACAATCTCGCAGTCGTCTCGGATGACATCGCAATGCGCATCACGCTGGTCATGCGCGGTGATGATCACATATCGAACACGCCAAAACAGATCCTCCTCTATCGCGCTCTTGGCTCTCCAATTCCGACATTCGCCCACCTTCCGATGATTCACGGAATGGATGGGAAAAAGCTGAGCAAGCGGCACGGCGCGACCGCTGTTGGGGATTACCAGCATCTGGGTCTGCTGCCCGGAGCAATGTTGAACTTCCTCGCGCTTCTTGGCTGGTCTCCGGGCGGTGACCGGGAAGTCATGACTATGCAGGAGATGATCGATCTCTTTTCGCCTGACGGGCTCCAGAGGAAGGCCGCCATTTTCGATACGCAGAAACTCGAATGGATGAACGGCCAGCACCTCTCACTCATGCCCCTCGACGAGCTCGAGCCGCGGGTAACGCCGGCGATCATTTCGGCAGGACTTGCAACAGGGACGGAATTGGATTCACGGAGTTCATGGTACCATGAACTCCTCAACCTGCTCCGCGTGCGCGCGCGAACGATCGACGACATTGTTCGCCAGGCCGGCCCGTATTTCCTTGATGAGATCGCCTACGATCCGGAGGCGGTGGCAAAACAGTGGAAAGGTCCGGCAGAATCAGCCGCCATTCTGGAAGCCACACTCGCCGCCCTGACGGGCGTCGCTGACTGGAACCTGGGATCGCTTGAAGAGGGACTTCGCGCTCTTGCGGCCGCCCGCGGAATTTCCGCCGGCAAAGTATTTCAGCCTCTCAGGGTTGCTCTCACGGGTCTCACTGTGAGCCCCGGGATCTTCGAGGTCCTGGTGCTGATGGGACGCGAACAATCGATTAAGCGCATCAAGCAGGCTATCTCGGTGCTCACACAGGGGAAATAGCTGTTGACCGTGTACTGCCAATGACGCATTTTAACGGCAGAGAAAGACCGCCGGAGGCCATGCCTCCGGCTTCTACATTTCAAGAGGCAGTATGCCCGAGCAACTAACCCAGCTCGAGAGTTCAGTTTACCAGTACCTGCTCGACTTCACGGCTGAGAATACTTATCAGCCGAGCATTCGCGATATTGGGAGACAATTCAAGATAAAGTCGACAAAGACTGTGTCCGATTTGCTCCAGTCGCTGGCCAAAAAGGGGCTGATCGAGCGCGACCCGGCACGCTCACGTGGTGTACGACTGCTCGGCTTCGGGGGCGGAACGAAAACGAAGCCCGTGCCATTCTATTCCAGAGTCCGGAACGACAGAAGCGCACTGGCCGTTGAAAACCGCGAAAGCTATATCACGGTGGACAGGCAATTTGCGCCGTCCGAGAACGTGTTCTTCTTGCGCATGCAGGGCGACTCAATGGTGGGTCGTGCAATCTGCGATGGCGATTTCATTCTCATCAATCCCGATATCTCGGCGCATGACGGTGACGTCATTGCCGCGCGCATTGGAGCTGACCAGACGGTGATGACGCTTCGGCAGCACGACAACTCCACGATCCTCGAGCCGGCAAACCGAAATGAGTCGCCACGAGTGATCCTGCCGACCGATGATTTCATGGTTCTGGGCGTCGTATGCGGAGTGTTCAGGCCGCAGATCACGATGGCCTCAGTACACGGAATGCCACTGGCGTAGCTCCTGGACTGAAAACGGAAACGGATCGAAACTGATAACGCAAAACGCGCCTTTTAATAAGGGCGCGTTTTCTGTTTTGCGTTTATCCGTTTCCGTTTTCGGTTTATTGAGATTTATCCTCATCCTTTCTCTCGCCGGTTTTCGTCTCGATCTTTTTCTCTCGCTCCTTCCTTTCCCGAATGCTCCGAACGGCCTTTTGAAAATCGGCGTCGTTCATTCCTCGCTGCGCCTGGTACATGATGTCTCGATTGAGCGCGTTCATTGTGCGTTCGCGCTCCATAACAGTAGGATTACCGCCGCTCTTGATGTTCAGGGGAAGCATTGCGAGTAGTGCGTTCGGAATGGAGACCTTTCCGAGGCGAATGTACTGACCGTCGATGCCATATTTCCTGCCGCCCTTCTCGATTGTCCAGTCCTGCGGATCCCGGCCCGGCTTCGCCCCAGCAATGCTGTCATTAAATGGCTGAATGAAGGAGACGATCGCACTGTCCATTCGCTGAGCGGCGGTCTTAGGCGCGGTAAGCACATGGTCAGGCGCCCGCCATACTCGCGCATCAGAGTAGGATGGAGTGATTCCCCGAACCGGTCCCCCGCCGCCAATCAATGGGCCACTCCCCATCGGGCTCGTTCGTTGTGGAACTGGCTCCGGAATTCCCATCGGAACAACTAGCGGCGCCACAAGTCGCAGCTCGGGCTCTGACGTAGCGGGTCGACCGTCGCCGCCTGAGCGACCTGCAGTCACAACGGCAGCGGGTGCCGCCTCCGGGAGTCGCAGGAATCCGATTCTCTCAGGGCGCACTGCGTCCTTTCCCTTCTCCGCGATCCGGTAGAAAGGATAGGGCATGAGCAGCACCTTGATAATGGCCGTCAGAATTACCGCATGCAGCGCAAGCGATACAAAGAGCGACCCATTGAGTTTCGGACGACGGTTCACGCAGCCTCGGCTAGCAGTTTCTTCAGGATACGGCCACAGCGAACAGCAGCTTCTGCAATCCGCTCCGGCGAAGTTATGTACGAAATTCGGAAGAAGCCCTCGCCGCCTTTTCCGAACGCCGACCCCGCCATTACTACAACACCTTCCTCTTCCATAACCCTGTCGGCGAACAGGGCGCTCGGAATACCTGCCGGCAATGGCAGCCATAGATACATGGATGCCTTGGGTACTTCACATGCAAACCCATTTGCAGAGAACGCCTTAACCGCTGCATCTCTACGAGCCTGGAACACTGCGACGTTGGATGGAACGAATGAATCCCAATCGCGCAGCGCTGCCGCTGCCGCTGCCTGTATTCCCATGAACGGACCCGTATCGACGAACGATTTCACTTTGGCGAGAGCGCCTACAAGCTCCGGCTTCCCTGCAGCCCACCCGCACCGCCAGCCCGTCATGTTGTACGACTTCGACATCGAATGAAATTCGATTGCCACATCCCGTGCCCCGTCGATTTCAAAAATACTGGGCGGTACATACCCATCGAACGCGAGCTCGCTGTATGCATTGTCATACACCAGCAGGATATCCAGTTCCCTGCACTGCCTCACAATCTTCGCCAGATACTCTCGCGAGGCAATTGCGGCAGTCGGGTTGTTCGGATAGTTGAGGTAAAGAATCTTCGCCTTGGCGAGAACATCGTCCGGAATCTCAGCCAGATTCACGAGGAAGTCGTTCTCCGGTCGCAGTGCGTACCTGTATGGTGTCGCTTCGGCCAGGAGCGTTCCGCCCAGGTAGGCCAGATAGCCAGGCTCGGGAATGATCGAGATATCACCCCGCTCGAGGAAGGCAAATGCGAGATGCGAGATGCCTTCCTTCGATCCAATCAACGGAACGATCTCCGTTACAGGGTTGAACGAAATTCCGAATCGCTTCTTCATCCACTCCACGATGGCTTCGCGGTAGTCCATCAAGC
>JACDDZ010000087.1:4718-6751 GCA_013816695.1 Gemmatimonadaceae bacterium | reverse complement strand
ATCGCCTCGGCCGCGAGCTTGGCGGCGGCGGCATGGCGCGTGTATTCGTTGCCGAGGATACCTCGCTTGGCAGGGAGATCGTTGTAAAGGTTCTTCCCCCGGAGCTGGCGGCCGAGGTCAATATCGAACGGTTCCGGCGTGAGATACAGGTTGCAGCGCAGCTGCAGCACGCCTGTATCGTTCCGCTGTTGTCGGCCGGAATCGCGAATGGAATTCCCTACTTCACCATGCCCTTTGTAAAGGGCGAATCACTTCGCGCCAGGCTGCAGCGGGAACGCGAGCTGCCTGTCGGTGAAACAGTCCGGATTCTCAGGGATGTCCTTGCGGCGCTGTCATGCGCGCACGAGAGCGGAATCGTCCACCGCGACATAAAACCGGACAACGTACTCCTCACCAGGCACCACGCTCTCGTTGCCGATTTTGGGGTGGCAAAAGCGTTGACGGCTGCCGGTCCCGGGGGATTCGCCACGTCGATCGGAATTGCCCTGGGAACACCGGCATACATGTCTCCGGAACAGGCATCGGCCGACCCACTCACGGATCACCGAACCGACATTTACGCCGTCGCTGCCATGGGATACGAGATGTTGACGGGCCGGCAACTATTTGCCGGAAGGTCCCCACAAGCCATGATTGCCGCGCATGCAGTGGAAACTCCGGACGCAATAGAGCGCTGGCGGCAGGCGGTTCCGCGAGAGCTCGCAGACCTTATCACCCGCGGTCTTGCAAAAATTCCCGCGGACCGTCCGCAAAGCGCGGATGAAATGCTTGCGCTGCTGGATGCGGCGGCGGCAAATCTTGCGACGCCGACCTCCAGCGTTGCCGCGCCAGGGATCTCTCGTGCGCGGACTTTCCCAGGGCCGGCGCATGCTGGAATTGCGGCCGCTGTTGCAGGCCTTGGTGTTCTCCTTTTCTTCGCCGTGAGAAGCGCCGGGAATACTACAAGCGGTCAATCACTCCCTGTTGATCGAGTCGCAATTTTGGCCACAGCGCAGACTGCAGCTACAAGCTCCATTTCGGCACGCATCAACGCTGCGCTGGAGCGGGCACTTTCCGGTGGTGTATCTGCCCGCCTCGCGGAAGCTCCTGCGGAAAAGGCCGGAAATATTCGCGATTTCGCCAGGCATGCGAATGCCGGGACAGTATTAGCAACGTCGATTCTCGGAGCCGGCGACAGCATCGACATCCAATTCAAGGTCATTGACGGAGCGACGGGTGAAGTGATTCGCTCTCTCAGGACTTACAGAATGGGTGCGAATGCGACCGATTCAGTTATCAATGATGCGGTAGACCCCGTGCTTGGCATCATCGAGTATATAGCCAATCCTCGGCTGGGAAGCGGGATGATTCCTTCGGGTGATCCACCGCGGCTTGCCGCAGTCCGCGAGATTGATGCTGCGATCATGGAATGGGGGCTGCCCGATAACGCCGCACAAGAGCGCTCGCGCTCGCATCTGAAGCGCGCTCTTCAGATCGATCCGCGATTCCAGCAGGGAAAGTTGTGGCTGGCTTACGCATTCGTGCGCGAAGGGGAGATCCGGTATCAGCCGGCCAAGGCCGAGAGCCTCCGAACGCTCATATCGGAAGCAGCTCCTCTCGCGGCCGGCCTGTCCCCTTTCGAGTCTGCACTGAGTACTGTGATCGTTGAGCGCAGGACAACGCCAACGGGCCTGGACGCCCTCAGGAAAATCGTTGTCCTCGCGCCGCATTCGTTCTTCACGGTGGAGCTTGCCGCGATTCTTGTCGACCAGAATCGCCCGCGAGAGGCAACGCGAGTTTTGCGATCCGTGGATTCGACCTATGTATCGGCGGCACGAAATCGTGAAAGGCATTTCTTTATCGGCACGATTCAGCATTACCTGGGGGATTACGAGGGCGCGCTGGCCGAGGCCGAGGCAATGTCCCCCGATGGGCGATACGATATCAACGCGATGCGGGTGAAGGCGTCGGCGCTCGCCGCGCTGGGTCGCCTTGACGAACTCAAGCCCCTGTTGCGGGACCTGCCCGCCCTGCCGAAGGACAGGCTATATGGT
>JACDDZ010000087.1:0-4708 GCA_013816695.1 Gemmatimonadaceae bacterium | reverse complement strand
CATTCGTTCTTCACGGTGGAGCTTGCCGCGATTCTTGTCGACCAGAATCGCCCGCGAGAGGCAACGCGAGTTTTGCGATCCGTGGATTCGACCTATGTATCGGCGGCACGAAATCGTGACAGGCATTTTTTTATCGGCACGATTCAGCATTACCTGGGGGATTACAAGAGCGCGCTGGCCGAGGCCGAGGCAATGTCCCCAGATGGGCGGTACGATATCAACTCGATGCGGGTGAAGGCGTCCGCGCTCGCGGCGCTGGGTCGCGTTGACGAACTGAAGCCTCTATTGCGGGATCTGCCCGCGTTGCAGAATGGCGGGCTATATGGTTTTGCCGGTGATGTTTTGCTCACGATTGGGAACGAACTCGAGGCGCACGGACATCCAGCCGAGGCCAGCGCTTTCATGGAGGCGGCGGTCAACTGGTTCGAGACACGCACACCCGAAGAAATGCGGCGTCCGGAAATAATATTCCGGAGGGGATTTGCATACCTGGCGACGAGGAGACTGGACGAGGCGTCAAAGATTTTCGACAGCCTGAATGCGGCGGCGCCGGATGTCATCCTGTACATGGGAATTCCGGGCCGCATTGCCGCAATTCGGGGTGACACGGCCACGGCTGAAAAAATCATGCGGAAACTTGCTGACCTTCCAGCGCTCAGGTTCGGGGGAACGCCGACATACGAGCGGGCCGCCATCGCGGCCAATCTGCATCGCCGTGACGAAGCCATACGGCTTTTACAGGAAGCCTTTTCGCAGGGAATCGGGTTTATATATCGCAGTCGACTGCACTGGTTTTCCGATTTTGCCTGGCTGCGTGACGATCCCGCGTTTAAGGCACTGCTTACTCCGCAAGGCTAACCAGACGAACCGGGCGGGTAGACAGCGTAGAGTGATGGTTGGATGCTGCGTACTGACACATGGGCGCGATCACGATCCTGTCGGCCAGTTCAACATTCCCAACACGCAACGGCGTGAACAGCAGCGATTCACTCATTCGAGCTCGATCGAGTCTATCGGTATCTCGTACTCGCGCAGCTTGCGGTACATCGTTCGCTCGCCGATGCCGAGCATCTCCGCAGCTTTCCGGCGATTCCCGCGCGTGTGTTTCAGTGAAGCCTCTATAGCAGCCCGCTCAATCTCCGCCATCGTCATTCCCGGCGACAGAGTGGTGGTTGGATGCTGCGGTGTTGTCGTGAGACCCTCGATGGCTCTCGCAGGCTGAGCGTCGCCCCGCACTGGCTGCACCTCTCCAAGCCATTCGCCGGCGTTGACAATGTTTCTTACGCGAGGCTCTTCGGAAGCGGGAATTCTGCGTCTCAGCTCCTCTACCTGAAGCTTCAACTCGACGAGACTGCGAAGAATGAATTCCAGCTCGCGACCACCAGCCGCTTCTGTTCCGCGAATTACCGGACCAATGTGCACGGGCAAGAGCCTGGCGCCTGCGCCCTCACGAATCTCGCGCGGAATGTCTTCGGGCTGGATCTCATGACCGTGTGCCAGTACCACCATGCTCTCGATCAGGTTGCGGAGCTCACGTACGTTGCCCGGCCATGTGTAGTCCACCAGCAGCTGCATCGCGTCCGCTGAGATTCCGTGGAATGGTCGGTCATGCTGCTCAGAGAATTCCTTGATGAACCTGCGCACAAGAAGTGGAATGTCGGAGCGCCGCTCCCGCAGCGGAGGAAGGTAGATGCTCAACACGCTGAGCCGATAATACAGGTCCGCGCGAAATGCGCCCTCACCCACCCGCTGGCGAAGCGGCTGATTGGTAGCGGCGACGACGCGGACGTCTATTGGAATTGGGGCAGATCCTCCTACCCTCGTAACTTCGCGCTCCTCGAGAACACGCAGCAGCTTTACCTGGGTTGCCGGCGGAATTTCGCCAATCTCATCGAGAAAAAGAGTTCCCGTGTCCGCGAGCTCGAACCGTCCCAGTCTTCGCTCCGCTGCACCGGTGAACGCACCTTTCTCGTGTCCGAACAGCTCACTCTCCACGAGTGTATCCGGGAGCGCTCCGACATTGACTGCGATGAATGGCTTCCCGCGCCGCGGGCTAAGGCGATGAATCGCGCGCGCGACAAGTTCTTTTCCTGTTCCGCTCTCACCTTCGATCACTACGGTGCTCGATACAGGTGCGAACTGCTCGATCTTTACAAGAACTTCACGGATCGCCTCTGATTCCCCTATCAATCCCGTCGCGGCTGCGAGACGCTGCCTGTCGAGAACACGCTTTACAGAGTCTACGAGCTCGTCGGTTGAGATCGGCTTGGGGTAAATCTCGACGAAGCCTGCTGCACGCAGTCGCTCGTTCAGGCCAGGATCTGTTACGTCGGCGAGACCAATGACAGGAACTCCATCCCACGCCTCTTCGCGCGCAATCTGAATGTTGTGTGGATCTGCGAGATTACCGGTGAATACGATCAGGTCGGCTTTTGCTTTCCTGATCTCGCCACGCAGGTCGTCGAAAGGCGAGACCATCGTTGTGGTGATGTCGAGCGCCTCGAGCCGTGCATTCAGTCTTACCGCAGGCTCGACATCTGTCAGCGTTATTACAACCTTCACTAGTCTTCCGCGTCGCGGGTTCGGCGTCCACCCTTTCTAGCGCGCGTGACGCGCGTGGCATCTTTAGGCGCTTTCAGGCGCGGGTCGTCGGTCACCAGCGGCATATGCGTGGAAACATTTCCGCGCAATACATCACAGGCATGCTGCAGTATCGAGTCGAGTGCTGCGAGGGCATCACGCACCCCATTTGGCGAACCGGGAAGATTTATCACCAGTGTCTGATTGCGCGTTCCGGCTACGCCGCGCGAGAGCACGGCCCTTGGAAATTGCGCTGCACCCCATGAGCGGATGTACTCCGCGATGCCGGGCGCTTCACGCTCTATGACTGTTAGTGTCGCTTCGGGTGTATTGTCACGCGCGGACAGTCCCGTTCCGCCGGTGGTAAGAATCGCATCGGCGATATCGTTGTCACACCACTCAGTGAGCCGGCTCGCAATAGTGATTGCATCGTCGGTGATTATGTCGCGAATAGCGATCTCATCTCCACGCGCGGCGGTCCAATCAGCGATTACATCACCAGAGATATCCCGTCCCTCCCCCTGCGCGCGCGAGTCGGAAATGGTGAGAACGCCAATGCGAAGCGTCACAGGTGCGAAGCGTCTTTGTAGAATGGCATCTTCACTACCTTCGCACCAACCCGCTTGCCGCGGATCTCTACCTCGATCTGCGATCCCTCTGCCGCAAAAGCCGCGGGCACGTACGCTGTGCCGATCGGAATTCCCAGGGTGGGACTGAGCGTTCCACTCTTCACCTCGCCGCTCGGCTCCCCGTTTACGAATACCGGGTATCCATGGCGCGGGAATGCGCGCTCTTCGGATGTAAATCCGACAAGCTTGCGCGGAATCCCTCCTTCTTTCTGCCTGACCAAAGCTTCGCGCCCGACGAACTCACCTTTCTTGAGCTTCACGAGCCACTGCAGGTTGGCTTCAAGCGGTGTGACTGTGTCATCCAGGTCATTTCCGTACAACGCCATTCCCATCTCGAGCCGGAGCGAGTCGCGGCAGCCGAGCCCCGCAGGTGTGACTTCACCGGTGCCGGTGAGTGCATTCCATATTTTTTCCGCGTGCTGGTTCGCAAAGTACAACTCGAATCCATCTTCACCTGTGTAACCCGTGCGCGAGATGACGATGTCCGGAATTCCCGCGACAGTGCCGACGGTGAGGTGGTAGTACTTGATAGCGGAGAGATCCGCATCCGTGAGAGACTGCAGAATCCTTGCTGCCTCGGGTCCCTGGAGTGCGAGCAGCGCTGTCTGTTCGCTCTCATCGACTACCGTTGCATCGAATCGCTTGCCGATCCGTTGAATGTGATCAAGATCCTTCTGAACGTTCGACGCGTTCACAACCATCATCAGATGATCCCGAAAGCGATAGACGAGGCAGTCGTCTTCGATCGTTCCGCGTTCATTGAGGATTGTGGAGTACTGCACCTGGCCGACTGCGAGCGCGGCGACATCGTTGGTAGTCACATAGTTCACCAGCTCCACAGCCTGCGCACCGCGAACGATAAACTCACCCATGTGACTTACATCAAAGAGGCCGCACTTCTCACGCACAGCTTTGTGTTCAGCCGTGATTCCAGTGGGATACTGCACAGGCATTTCATATCCCGCGAAAGGAACCAGCTTGGCGCCGAGCGAAGCATGTATATGGTATAGAGGTGTTCGTTTCAGGGTCATAGAAGGGGAAAATGGCGAAAATGACCGTGTTTCGGGAGGGGGATGTGCCATTTCGGCAGTGCTGCTCAACTATTGCTCGTTGTACACTGCAACCTGATTTTGGAGGCGTCTTCAACCCAATACAAATGACTGCATCATCTGAAGCGCTGGAATCCAAGAAAGCAGGAGTCTTTGACGATTTCGTGGACATTATCACGTCGCCGAGCAGGGTTTTCGAGAGACGCCAGGATGGAAAGTTCGGAACTCACCTGTTGCTGCTGACATTGATCTGCGTTGTGCTCTTCTTCGTGTTCAAGAATGCGATGGAGCCGATATTCGATGCAGAGTTTTCGCGCAACGCCGCGAAGATGATGGAAAAGAATAATCAGCGTGATGCTTGTTGGTGTTGCGCTGTGGGCGACTGGAAAAGCATTTGGTGCGGTGCAAACAGCAAAGCAGTCGCTGTTCATTGCCACGATCTCACAGGTG
>JACDDZ010000086.1 GCA_013816695.1 Gemmatimonadaceae bacterium | reverse complement strand
ATGCGGCAGTGCGCCCTTTGACGTACCAGGTCTCTCCGCTCTCGATAGCCGTTGTGATGTTGGTCACCACGCCGCGCTGCTCGGCAACATTGTACGTCATCACTCCGCGCGCGACTACGTCAGCGGATCCCTGACTCGGATCGCGGAGCGTGACAGTGTCACCACGCGCGATGATAATGTGCGTTGAGTCGTTGTACAGAAGCGTGTCGCCAACAAGCAGCGACGTTCCGCGCTGGACGGCGGCGGGCCGGCCAATCAGGTAAAGGGTTTTCGAGGAGGACATGAAACTCACCGAGTCCCCCTGGTATCGGGTAGCCTGGTAACCCTCCTTGTTCAGCAGCCTCTGCAGAGTCGTGTCCGGATCGGCCCACTTAATGAGCTCCTTCACCCTCGACGAATCTTTTCTCGTACTGTCTGAAACGATGCTATCGCGGCGTGGCGTGACCACCGGACGACGTCCAACCTGCGCCCCGCCCTCCGCGCCCGCCACGAGCAGGGCAATTCCCGCCATGAACGCAGTCGTCCCTGGCTTCATGACGCGAACAATCCCTTCGGACCCGAGTCGTCGGTCGTGGCGTCCTCTAAAGCTGCCCTCCTTGCAGCGCGCTTCTGCTTCCGCCCGTAAACCACTCGCGACGCAACGACGCTCGCCTCGAAAAGGAAATACAGCGGGATGCTCAGCGCAAAAAGCGAAGTCGGATCTGCGCCTGGTGTAATGAACGCCGCCGCGACAATGCAGAGCACTATCGCATGCCTGCGATACTTGTTGAGGAAAGCGGGCGTGACGAGGCCAATCGCAGTAAGTAGCAGGATAACGATCGGCAGCTGGAACACGACGCCGAACACAAGACACATCGTGATCGCAAAGCTGAAATACTCGGTCGCCGATATCATCGGCGTAAGGGCGTCGGACTCAAAGCCCAGCAGGAACTTCAAGGTGAATGGCAGGACAACATAAAAAGAAAGAGCAAGTCCAGCCACGAACAGCAGCAGCACTGCAACGAAAATCGGAAGCACCATCTTTTTTTCGTGCTTGTACAGCGCAGGCGAGAGGAACCCCCATATCTGGTAGATCGCAACCGGCGCTGCGAGGAGAATGCCGATTACCACAGACGCGTTCATCACGATGCCGAACGAGGTTCCAGGATGCGTATAAATAAGCTTTTGGCCGTGCAGGTAGGGCGCGATCGGCTGCTCCAGGAAGCGGATCAGGTCGATCTGCGAGAGCAACATGAAGCCGATGACAACGCCAATGAGCAGCGCTCCGGCGATCCAGAACAGGCGATGCCTCAATTCCTCGAGGTGATCGAGGAACGGCATTTCGGTGGTTTCGTTAACGCTTAGCTTCACAGTCTTAACGGGCGCGCGCCCTCTCGCGCGCAAGCGCCGCTTCGTCCGAAGCGGGGTATCTCCGGATCAACTCCTGGAAAAGCTGGTCTGCCGCACGTGCGCGCCCTTCCGTCTGGGCAGCGACGGCCCGCTTGTACAGCGCAGTCGCCGCACGCGGTGCACGCGGATATTTCGCGGCAACCCGTGCGTACGCGGAGTCGGCCGCAGCACCATTTCCCTCCGCAGCATAGCTCTCACCGATGTAGAACTCTGCATCTGCAGCAAGACTCGACGTGGGGAACTTCACCAGCAGATCCTGGAAGGCTTCGCGCGCCGAGGTATTGCTTCCCTTCAGCAACTGGTCGCGACCAATCTGAAAAATCTGGTTTGGACCGGCAGCGCCGGACGCGGCCGAAGTGTCACCACGAGCGACTGCTATCTGTTGACTGCGCTCTTCCAGAGACGCCCTGACCTCCTGAAGACGTTGCTCGCTCTGGCCTGTCAGCGCCTGGATGGCCAGAAGCTGCTGCTGCATTCCTGAAAATGATGCCTGGTTTTCACTGCGCTGCCGCGCAACGCGATCTCCCAGCGCTGTAAGTGAATCGGTCGCCGCGCGGAGCTGCTGCGACACCCGGTCAATGAGCACCCGGTTAAGAGAATCGGCTTGGGCCTGCTCCACCCGCATCGTGCGAACGTCTGTCTGTAGCGACTGGAAGTCCGACTTGGACGCAAGGCAGGCGGTGGTAAGAACCAGCGGCGCAAGTGCAAGGATGCTCCTCATGATTGACTACCTGGAAATGATTGCGAATTCCGCGCGGCGGTTTCTCGACCACGCGGTTTCGTCCTCGCCCGCTGCTGCAGGCTCTTCCTCACCACGGGTCGCAATGTCGATGCGACTCCCGGCGACCCCACGATCCACCATGAATCGCTTGGTCTCTCCAGCCCGGCGCATTCCCAGCGCGATATTGTATTCATCGGACCCACGGTTGTCTGTGTGGCCCGTAACGCGAATTCGCATTCCCGGATTCCGGCGCAGAACAAGGATTTTCGCCTCGAGAACACCGATCGCTTCCGGAGTCAGGTCCGCCCCATCCAGCTCGAAATAAATCGGAGCGGCCATCGTCGTTTCAGTTGAACGCGAGGTCTGCTGCTGGGCGCGCATGTTCTCATCGCGCGCGCGCTCGGCGGATGCACGTGCCTCTTCAGCCGCTGCGACAGAGTCGCGCCTGTCCTGGTCGCGCTGCGCAGCGGTGGTTGCGCTGTTGGGTACCGGGGCAGTCTTCGGCTTTTTGTTGCAGGCAGACGCCGTCAGTACTACAGCGAGTCCGACAAGAGCCAGCTTTCCGGTTTTTAACATTTCTCTTTCTGGTTTGTGTGACTGGAAAGTTAAGGCGCTACACGGATAAGTGGGGACCAATCTGCCAGCCTGGCACCCGGACTCTTGGTCAACTGGCGAAAGCGCCCGGAGAAAGTGTCAAGTATCCATATCTGCTTCGATCCGCTCCGGGTGGAGCTGATCGCAATGTGACGGGCATCCGGAGCCCAGGACGGACCCTCATTTTCACCCACACTCGTGAGCCGACGCATTTGCTTGTCGCGAATGTTTATGACCCAGACCTGGAAGTCTCCGTTCTGCTGCTCATAAGCGATAGAACGTCCATCCGGCGCCCAATCGGGCGCGGTCCTGTAGGTGCGCACCGCGGGATTGTAGGGCGTCATCAGCTCCACATTCGACCCATCAGCGTCCATCGCATAAATCTCGGGATACCGTGCGCGCGACGAGAGGAATGCAATGCGCCTCCCATCGGGACTGAATGTGGGCGAAGCATTGTCACCGCGATTGTTGGCGACGGTCAGGCTGGTCACAGTTCCGGTCGCAATGTCTGCGCGCACTATGTTCGTGCCCTGGTCATTTCCTGTGGCGTACACGATACCACGCGCGTCGGGCGTGAACACCGGTGTGATGTTCAATCCTGAAGCCGCAACGGCCAGGACACTCTGCTGCCCCGTGTTCACGTTCACTATGCCGATCTGGCTACCTCTGTCGCTCAGGGTGGAGTAGACGAGCGACGTCGCGTCGGGTGACCAGGCCGGCGACAGCGACAAACCGGAGTGGGTCACAGCCACATCATTCGCCCCATCACTGTCCACAACCCGGATTTTTCCGTCGTGCACATACGCGATCCGGCTCTGCGCAATCCCGCGCTTCCCAGTTATCCAGCGTTCTACTTCGTCCGCAATTCCGTGAACAGCCATACGCAAATTGCCTTCGCCCGTCACCCGCGTCATTGAATCTGCAAAAGCAAGATTGCGGAGGATTGGCTCCATCGTCTTCCGCACCGCTTCTGCCCTGGCATCGTTGAACTCACCCAGCCGCGAACGAACTTCTACGCGAATCGCCGAATCGCGAGCAATCGAATCGCGCACGATGAACCGGCGATTCCGCTTGTCCTTTGCGTTGACCGGCCGCTTCCGCCTCGCCTCGGCCTGATACACTGTGCGGGCCGAATCCCGCGAAACTTCGTCATCGACGGTCAGCACCCTGCGCAGGGAATCGCGCTGCTCTGCCGTGTGCAGCCGCGGAATTCGCGGCATTGGAAAATCAGCGCTCTGAAGCAGCTTTCTCGCTGCAACATCGTACAGCCCGATGCGAATGCCGGTTGCGGTGCGCGTGGGCTGAATGATTGCCGCCGTGCCGAATTTGGCAAAAAGTGCGTAGTTGTATTCGCCTGACTTGCGGGGGCTGAGGCCCTGAAGCGTCACAAGGTCCAGCACCAGGGGCCTGATCCTGTCGCTGAAATCAAAGTCTCGCTCGAGAATCATTCGAATGGAATCTCCCGGCGCTGAATCCACTGGCATCACTACCACAGTCGGGTTGGTGCCGCGGGGGTAGCTGAGCCCGAGCCTCACTCCCGTTTCCTGGGCACAGGCACGGTTGGCGATCAAGGCTGCTGCTGCGAGTAGAAACAGGGGTGCTGCGAGTGCGCTACGGTTCATCAACGGATAACCTTTGGGTCAAAGCTGAAGTAGACAGTAAGTGCGTCATCACGGAACCCTTCAGGAAGTGGACCGAAACCCCGGGAGGTCGATACAGCTTCAATCGCTCCCTGGGCTTCCAGGTCGAAAGCATAGGATCCGGACTTCTTCAAGATTCTGACATTGGCAACCGACCCATCGCGGCGGATGATGAACAAAACCTCGGAGCGGAGCGCCGCATTGCGGTCGCGCGGGCTGAAGTTGAGTGCAATCTGCCGGACGATGTTGTTCAGGTACCCTGGAAAGGGAAAGTCGATCCCTTCAGTTCGAACAGTTGCGACATCTGTACCATTGTCACCAATCGGTCCGCCACCAGCCCGCGGACCCTCGGCCTTTTGGACAGCGGATTTGGGCGATTCGATTGGAGTGGATGCTGCTGCCGCCTTTGCCGCGGGACGATCGGATGGAGCCTTGCGAGTGACTGGCTCGGGAGCGGGCCTGGTCAATGGCGGCGTCTTCGTCGCCGAAGGCTCGGCTCCTACCGCGCCGATCGCACGCGGGCCTGCAGGCGCCGCGATGATATTCACGCGATAAACCGGGGCCAGCGAAGCATTCGAGCTGTTTCTGGTCAACAGCATTGCGGCGACCACAAAAGACCCGTGCAATAGTGCCGACCATCCAAGCGGAACCAGCAACCCGCTCCGACTCCGGGCCTGCTGCGCCATCAGCGCTGTTCGTCCGGCTCCGCGACGAGGCCCACATCGCCTACCCCGCTCGTTCGCATGACCGCGAGGACACGCACCACGGTTCCGTACGGAACGCCCTGGTCGGCGCGCAGGAACACTCCGTTGCGTCCGCGCTGTTCGGCAAGTGCATGGAATGTCGCCTTGAACTCCGCGAAGCTCAGGGTCACATCGTCCACGAGGATCGCGCCAGACCGGTCAACTGTAACGGTCAGGCCGCTCTTCGAATCGAGCGGTCGGGCCTCTGCCTTGGGAAGCGATATATCCACACCACCCTGCATCATCGGCGCAGTGATCATGAAGATGATCATCAGCAGCATCATCACGTCGATCAGGCTCACGACATTGATTTCTGCGTTCAGCGCAACGCGCTGCCGCCGCGACCGCACTAGATGCGGCCCTCGCGCACGAGCAGAGCGATCAGCTCTGATGCGAACGCTTCAAGCTCCGTGTCGATGCGGTTCAGTCTATTCGCGAAAATGTTGTACCCGAAAACCGCAGGAATGGCGACGCTTAGCGCAGCGGCCGTGGCGATGAGAGCCTCTGCGACACCAGGTGCAACTGCAGCAATGTTGCCGGATCCCTTTTCGGCGATTCCGAGAAATGCATCGATGACGCCGAGCACCGTGCCCAGAAGTCCAATCAGCGGGCTCACTGATCCGATTGTCGCCAACGAAGGAACGAATCGGGAAAGCCTTTCGCGTACGCTCCCTATCTCTGCGTCGAGCACCAGTCGAAGTGCTTCAACCTGCGATCCGCTAAGCCGCGCCGAGCGGTCCGTCGTGGCAGCGAGGGCCGGCGTCGTCTCGTCGACGAACCTCACCGCGCGAGCCATGACTTCCGCATGTGGACTCTTTCCAAAATCGCGAGTGATGGCGGTTGCGTCATCCAGGGTGCGCGAGCGATGGAATGCGTCCGCAAAGTCACGCCCGGCAGATGCGATTCTCCGGAACTCGATCCATTTCCCGAGCATGATTGCCCAGCTCAGGAGCGAGAGCAGCACCAGCAGTCCAAGCACAATTTTCGTTGCACCTGTGGATGCCGTTATCAGCTCTATTGGCGACGACGGAAGCGCAGCACCTACCTGAAGGATCATTTTCAGGCTTCCTGGGTGTGGCGATTAGCGGATGCCCACTCGAAACTTTTCAGCAATCCCTCCGAAAGTTGGGTGCGAGGTGCCCATCCCAGCAGCATTTTTGCTTTAGACACCTCCAGGAAGGATTCCTGTTGCTCCCCGGCCCGCCTGGGTGCGAACTCGACCGGCAACGATGTACCCGATTGCTGTTGAATCATCTTCGCCAGGTCCAGCACCGAAGTACCGATACCAGTACCGATGTTGAAGGCACGAGCGTCTAACTTCTCCGCCGGCGGCAGGCCGCTTGTAGCTGCCACCCACACAGCGTTCGCTACGTCTCCCACATACACGTAATCGCGCGTCTGTGTGCCGTCCCCAAAGATGGTGAGTGGTTTCCCTTCCAGGATTCGTGTGCAGAAAATCGCAACGACCCCCGCCTCTCCGTGAGGATCCTGCCTCGGTCCGTACACGTTCCCGAATCGCACAGCGGCGCATTCCATTCCATGCAGCCGTCCGTAGTACGCCATGTAATGCTCCGCGCTCAGTTTCGAGACCGCATACGGAGATTCAGGATCCTTGGGAAAGTTCTCGATGTTGGGCGGCGTATTGAATTCGCCGTAAATCGCCCCACCGGTAGATGTGAATACAAAGCGCGCCTTG
>JACDDZ010000085.1 GCA_013816695.1 Gemmatimonadaceae bacterium | reverse complement strand
CTGCCAGTCGGTGGCCAGATCATAGCTCCCTACTTTCGTGAGGAGGAGATGTTCCGCGCCGCCTGTGCACTCGAACACGCTCTCGGTAAGGAGGCCCACTCGTGAGCCACGAGAAGTTCGAGATGGTCGTGGGCCTGGAAGTACACGTGCAGCTCAAGACTCGAACGAAGGCGTTCTGCGGTTGCTCGACCGACTTCGGCGCGCCGCCCAACGTCAACACCTGTCCTGTATGTCTTGCGCTCCCAGGTGCGCTGCCAGTGCTTAACGAGCATGCCGTCGAGCTCGCAACCAGGGCTGCGATAGGATTGGGCTGCGCGCTGAATTCAATCTCGGTATTTGCGCGCAAGAACTACTTCTATCCCGACCTGCCAAAGGGATATCAGATATCGCAGTTCGACTATCCGCTCGCTACCGGCGGGTGGGTGACGATCGGACAGTTCGCCGATAGCTCTCCAATCCGGATTGGCGTCACGCGTCTCCACATGGAAGAAGACGCAGGGAAGTCAGTTCACGACAGGTATGTGGGTGCAAGCGCGATCGATCTCAACAGGGCCGGAGTTCCCCTTGTCGAAATCGTCAGCGAGCCCGACATCCGTACTTCCGAGGGCGCAGGCGCATACCTCCGGACGCTCCGCCAGATACTGCTTTATCTCGGCGTCAGCGATGTGAGCATGGAAGAGGGAAGTCTTCGCGTGGATGCGAACGTAAGTGCGCGCCCATATGGCCAAACGAAGCTCGGGACCAAGACCGAAGTGAAGAACATGAATTCATTCTCCGCAGTCGAAAAGGCCCTCGAGTATGAGTTTGGCCGCCAGTGTGGAATGTTGTCGCGTGGGGAAACCGTCGTTCAGCAGACCATGCTCTGGGATTCAGTTCGTGGCGAAGCGCGTCCGAGCAGGACCAAGGAGGGCAGTCATGATTATCGCTATTTCCCGGAGCCGGATCTTCGGCCACTGATTCTTTCAGCTGAATGGATGAAGCGAATGACCGACAACTTGCCGGAACTGCCTGAGGCGCGTCGAAAGCGTTTTGCGGAGGAGTACAAGCTGGGCAGCTACGACATTGAGACCCTCACAGTGCTTCCCGGAGTTGCTGACTATTTCGAGGCGACTGCCCGCGAAGCGAGCGATGCAAAGGCAGCGGCGAACTGGGTCCTTGGTGAAGTCCTCGCAGGACTGAATGCGCGCGGTTGCGCCGTGGACGCCTTTCCCGTGCGTCCGACTGATCTCGCGCAGCTCATTGTACTGATCAAGTCAGGCAGCGTTAGCCATTCTGCAGGCAAGCGCATTTTCGGTGTAATGCTTGAGACCGGAAAGCCGCCTGCGCAGATTGCCGCGGATGAAGGACTCCTTCAGGTTGGTGAGGATGACGCACTGGCCGACTGGATTGACGAAGTGCTTGCTGAAAATCCTGCGGAGGCGGCACGATTCGCTGGAGGAGAGAAGAAACTCCAGGGAGTTCTCGTCGGTCTCGTCATGAAGAAGTCGAAGGGGCGCGCCGATCCCAAGCGCGTGAATCAGCTGCTTGCGTCGCGCGCTGGCTCGTAAAGCCGCTGCGGAAGGTTGTCGGCGAAGGAAAGCGCGCACGCTGGCAGTCCATAGTTTCGGAACGCTTCTTCGATAACATGTTCCTCGCCGCCGCGGCGCAGTGCGGCGCGCCTTATTCGCTTTGCGTCGCGAAGCGCCACTTCCCCTGCAGGGTCGAGCGCAAACGTATCCGCCTTGTCGAACCTGTTGAACAGGTCGACGATAAAGTCAAATGAGCGCTTCACGTATCCTTCCACTTCTTCGCCGGTAAGGTCCCATCGACTTTTTTCCGATACCATGTGGAAGACGCGCTGCCACGACTCGGTGTCGGCCACGTAAACCATTCCGCGAAAAATTCGTCGGTTGGTGGGTGTGCTGAAAATCGTAGGACTCAGGATCCGGTCGAGGTGTTCATCCGAGCGCGCATGGTCGAGAAGGATGACTTCGCGCGCCCTTCGGCTGTATTTCTCGCCTATGTGCGTGTCGAAACGGCTCTCCCAGTAGCTGTGACCGAGCGCAGCTGTGGATGATGTGATAGTGAGCTGATGCGGAACGAAGTAGTTGTGTGCTACCGAGTCTGCAGCGAGATGTGCGAGGTAGCCCAGCCCAAAGGCCCGCATAGGATCGTCTTTGGCACCGTCGTGAATTTCCATTCCGACATTCCACGAGTGGCAGTGTCGTCCGGCTGCTGCGTATTTCTTGGCAATGCTTGTATCGGCCGCTATGGATCCGTACAGGAAATCATACGGGTAGGACGAGAGGAGGCCGGCAATATGGGGAGGCAGCAGGGAGAGCGACTGGATAATCGCTTCGCCGAGGAATATGTGCGTACCCGGAGTCCACGCGAGCGCCGTTGACGGAGTAAGGGCTATCGCAACGACGGCTATGAGGAAAGCCGCAAGAAGAAAGGAACCGGGCCGGCCGGTAAGGCGCGGCCCGGTTACGACTTCAGACGCCGATGCGCTTTCGCTGACGGCGGACTGCCTTTCGAAGATCTTCGAGCTCGTGTTTGACTACACCGTTGATTGCGTCGCGCGCAGTGTCCACATAATCGCGAACCTGTTCGGCGATGTCGTCCATGGGAATCCGGTCAATCAGCTCTTCACCGCGATCCGCGGCAAATCGCATCCCCTCAGCAGCGCGGGGGCCCGCCCATTTTGCGCCGCGCGCCGCGCGGTCACCCGCCCAGCGTGCGCCTTCAAGGCCGTACTCGCCGGCGACCCGGGCGCCCATTCCTGCGGCTCGGAGCAGCGGACGAAGCGGTCTCGATCCCGATGGACCACGGCGTACCATCAGGGTTACACCGGCGCCAATCGCTACTCCGATCAGGGCAGCGGTAAGGAGATCAAACTGATTATCGCGCTCGTCGTTGAAATCAGCCTCGGCTTCTGATTTTCGGGCGCGGCTTCTCGTCGTCGTAGGTTTCGATGTAGTCGCCATCTTCCAGGTCCTCGTTGTCAAAAACTGTGTTCAGGCCGGTTTTCACGCCACGCAATGTGGACGCGGTTGTCACAAATGCCGACTCTGCTTCCTCCTGTACAACCTCAAGCAGCGCGTTCAACTGGTTGATCCGCGCTTCAGCTGCATCGACAGCCAGCATCATCTTCTGGTTTGCTGCTGTCATCGTCTGACTCAGCTGCTGAACATCCACCCGCACCGACGTCGTTATGTAGTTCACGTTGTCGGCAATCGTGCTCGCATTCCGCATCAGCGGATTCACATCATTGTACACCCGGTCGAGCAGGTCGCTGATCTTCGCATAGCTCTTGCGGAAGTTCCAGGCCGCAGGGACCAGCGCGCCGGTCAGGATGATAATCGTAACGGTCATCACCAAGCTGGCAACGCTCGTTATTTTCTCGAACGTCGTCGGGTCAGTCTTGACCTGCTTCATCAGGACTGTGTCGCCGACGCTGACGGCAGCCTGCAAGAGCATGGAAGCCTTCACTGTGAGCAACGCAATCATAGGGTGTTCAAGTGCAAGGGTAGGGCCACGTTATGCGATAGTTCGAGGTACAAAGACTGACCCCCTGGATATATTTCCGCAACCATTTTAATCCCGATTAAATGCCCGCAGTCCAGTACCTAGTTGAAGGTGGCGCCAAGCTCCGCGGGACCATCCGCCCCTCGGGAAACAAGAACGCCGCATTGCCTATAGTTGCGGCGGCGCTCATTTCCGAGAGTCCGGTTCACCTGGAGAACGTACCCAGGATCCGGGACCTGGAAACACTCGTTGAACTCGTTCGGTCGACCGGCGCCGAAATCGAGTGGTCGGGCCGGAATTCGCTCGACATACACGCCAAAGAAGTCCACTCCCGGCACCTCGATCCTGCGCTCTGTGCGAAGATCAGGGCCTCCATTCTGCTGGCCGCCCCGTTACTCCATCGATGTGGCGAGATAACCCTGCCGCCTCCGGGCGGAGACGTAATCGGACGCCGCCGCCTGGATACCCATTTCCTCGCGCTCGAGCAGCTGGGCGCAAAGGTCAAGGTTGACGACAAGTTCCACCTCACCGCAAAGGGTTTCAAGGGAGCCGACGTTTTCCTGGATGAGCCCAGCGTAACCGCAACGGAGAACGCGCTGGTCGCGGCCGCTGCAGCCAAGGGTGTCACAATTCTTCGAAATGCGGCGAGCGAACCGCATGTCCAGGATCTCGCGCATTTCCTCATTGCTCTGGGTGCGCGCATCGATGGAGTAGGGACTAACCACATCACCATCCATGGCGGCGAATCGATCGGTACCAAGGCCGTCTCGCATACGATTGGACCAGATCACATCGAGGTAGGATCGTTCATTGGATTGGCCGCCGTGACACGCTCCGAGCTGCGAATCGAGAAAGCGGGAATCGAACATCTGCGTTCCACCCGGATGGGCTTTGCGCGCCTCGGCATCGAATGTACGGAGGACGGCGACGACCTGCTGGTCTCTGCCAACCAGACATTGAAGATTCAATCTGACGTTGGAGGCCACGTGCCCAAGCTGGAAGACCAGCCCTGGCCTGCTTTTCCGGCCGACACTATGTCAATTGCGATCGTTACGGCTACCCAGTGCGAAGGTCTCGTGATGATGCACGAAAAGATGTTCGAGTCGCGCCTCTTCTTCGTCGACAAGCTTTCCACGATGGGCGCGCGAATCGTTCTTTGCGATCCGCATAGGGCACTTGTACACGGCCCTTGCCGGCTCCGTGGGTCTACTCTCGAATCGCCGGACATACGCGCGGGAATGGCGCTGCTCATTGCAGCCCTCTGCGCGGATGGCCGAAGCGTGATCAACAACGTTGGACAGATCGAGCGAGGTTACGAGAGAATAGATGAGCGCCTGAACGCCCTGGGCGCATCCATCAGGCGAGTAGACAACCGTCGCAAGTGACGCCGAAGGTTCCGCGCGAGGAAATAAAGGAATTTGAGTCAATTGGTGTTCGTGGGTTCACCACGACTCGACACGCCGGGACTTTTTCCCTTCTAAGCGACGAACCTGTGCGGGAAGTGATGCAGCGCTGGAGTGCGCTGCAGGATGACCTGAGCGCCGACACACGCGCGCTCGCGTCGATCCGGCAGGTACACGGCACCCGGCTTGTGGTGCACAATGGAGGCTGGACGGGCTGGCTTCGCGGACCCGAAGCCGATGGCCACATCGCCACTTCGCGCGGAGTTGGACTGGCGGTTTCCATCGCCGACTGCGTTCCAGTTTTTCTCGCCCACGAATCGGGAGTCACAGGCTTGCTGCATTCCGGATGGCGGGGAACTGCCGGACGGATCGTGCAGGACGCAATCAACCTGATGACCCGTCAGGGCATTGCCGCCAATGAAATCCGCATTCACCTCGGGCCGGCAATCTGCGGCCGGTGCTACGAGGTTGACGCCGACGTCCGCGCCCAACTCACAGGCCGCCCCGCGACGAGGCCGGGAAACGTCGATCTCCGATCCCTCATCGCCGAGCACGCCGGTGAGCTCGGAGTCCAGAAGATCAGCGTAAGTCCAGAGTGTACCCGCTGTGACAACGCGATGTTCTTCTCCCACCGCGCGGGAGATGCTGGGCGGCAGCTGGCCGTTATCGTGGCTAGTCAAGCCGTAGGGCCAGAAACAAAAGGCAAACTAGGAGTAAATGAGTTATAACGAGTAAATGAGTTATGACGAGTAAATGAGTTATGACGAGTAAATGAACGGCAACAATTCAGGGGGAACTACTTTCGATTCGAGCGCAGTTCCCCCTGATTTTTGTCTTTCATTTACTCATTCGAACTCATTTTACTCCTAGTTGCGGTTCCTGCGTACCGGTTTGCTACTTAACCTCCGGTTTCGAAAGAGCCCCCACGGAGTTGCCTTTGATGTGCGAGCCGGATACATTAGTCGGGGTGGGGCGGTAATTCGTCCTGCGTGAATGTGGGGACGACCCCCACATTTTTTTGTTCGCTATCGCCGGCTAGAAATTAGATGAACCAGGCGTTGGAAGATATTGTCAGACAAGAAGTTGAAGCGTCTGGTCTCGAGCTGTTCGACCTCAAGGTTGGCGGAGCTCGCAGCCGGCCGGTCCTGGATGTCAGGATTGAGCGGCCGGACAGGAAAGCGATAACAGTTGATGATTGTGCGCGAGTGTCGCGGGCTGTCGAAGCCCGGCTGGATGAGCGGGCACTTGTCGGTGAAAAATACATTTTGGAAGTGTCGTCACCGGGCGTTGAGCGTCCGCTGAGGCATGCGAAAGACTGGGCGCGATTTGCCGGTGAATGGGCGGCCGTGACCAGCGACGATTTAGGTGGAAGCAGGGATCTCGTCATTCGGGGAATCGAGGGCGAGGCTGGGCAGGAAGTTCTGAATCTTGAAGATGCGAAGGGCGCCGCTTTTCGCATTCAGCTGGCAGGCGTCAAGAAGGCGCGGCTGGTTTTTCATTGGAAACGGTAAGGAGCTGGGATGGCCGCTTCAGTTGATATTCTAAATGCGATTCGCGAGCTCACGAGTTCGAAGCAGATTGATCGCACCGAGCTGCACGGGCTTCTTACAGACGGCATTCAGGCCGCGCTGGCCAAGAAGCACGGACCTACGGTCCAGGCCGAAGTCACGATCGACGACCAGAAGGGCGGAATCAAGATCGTCCTGCTCAAGGATGTAGTCGATGAAGTGACCGACTCGGCGAAAGAGATTTCGCTCGAGGAAGCACGCTTTGAGGATCCCGAGTTCCAGGTCGGGGACATTTATGAAAAGGCGGTCGACTTCCAGGAATTCGGACGAACCGCAGTCCAGGCCGCAAAGCAGCGCATTATCCAGCGTGTGCGTGAAGGTGAGC
>JACDDZ010000084.1 GCA_013816695.1 Gemmatimonadaceae bacterium | reverse complement strand
TCTGCGAAGGTGCGCGCTGGATCCGTGCTCATACTCGTTCATTCATTCGGTGTTGCCATTGATGTAAGGGCGTTTGAAGCGCTTGGCCTTGTCATCGTGGAAGATGCGGCATCGTCCTTCGGGGCAGCCCTTCGCGGGGTTTCGGTGGGATCGAATGGGTTTGTCTCCGTCCTGTCGTTTGCGTCGACCAAGATGATGACTACAGGCCAGGGCGGCATGGTGCTTACATCCGATGACGCAGTGGCAAAGAGGATCGATGCCCGGATGGATTACGACTGTTCAGACAGGGCGCTTCCCGCCGGTGAAACTGCGTTCAATTACGGGTTTACTGAAGTGCAGGCGTCGCTCGGCATTGTGCAGCTCGCGGCCATGGATGGTTTTCTCGAGCGGCGTGCGGCGATCGCCACAGCCTATTCCAGGGCCATTGGCAATGGCGTCGCGTCACTTCCGGTTTTTGAGGACGGACGGACCTGGTATCGCTACATCCTGCAGACGAATTCCGCAAAGCAGATTGTCGCGCGCCTTCAGGCGGCTGGAATCGACGGTCGCAATTCGGTTTCTCACTTCCTTCACGACTACACAGGGGACACCGGTTTCGAGAATGCGGACCACGTTCGCGAGCGCATCGTGTCGCTTCCGATCTATCCGAGCCTGAGCGACGAGGAGGTCGCGCGAATTGGTTCCGAAGCACGCGACGCCATAGAGCAATCGTCGTGAAAGTGGTTGTGCTGGGTTCGTGGGGCATAGGTGAATCGGTACTGAGGAGCGCGCTTGAAACCAACGGGGTCAGCGTTGACGCAGTGTTCACCCGGCTAGCTGACAGCGCGAGCAGTGATCCGTATCGCAACATGGTCGCGGATCTTGCCGCTTCCGCAGGCATTCCAGTTCATCCGCCCAAAGCAGCGAGTGGTGCTGATGGCGTCGCACTTCTCGCTCAGCTCGCCCCCGATGTGATACTGAGCGCCGCACATCCAACGCTGCTTGCGCCGAACCTCTTGAGCGTCCCGAGGTTTGGTGCCCTCAATCTCCACGGGTCACTATTGCCGAAGCACCGTGGCACTTCGCCGGTCAACTGGGCGCTCATTCGTGACGAAGCGGAAACGGGCTTGACCATGCACTATATAGACGAGGGCATGGATACGGGTGACGTGATCTATCAGGAGCGGGTTGCAATAACTGACACTGATACGCCTGGCACGCTCGCAGATCGGATCAGGGCGCTTGCACCGCAACTGATCAAGCGCGCTCTTACCACGCTGGTCGCCGGTCATGCGCTTCCGCGTATCAGGCAGGATGACACCGCCGCATCCTATTCGCCTCGCCTGAAGGGCGCGGATCTCAGTATTGACTGGACCAAGTCGGCACGCGCAGTCTGGAGTTTCATCCGCGGCACTTCCCAGCGGGGACTGGGAGCGCGAACGACTCTGGCCGGATCTGAATTCAGAGTGTGGTCGGCAATCGAACCATCGCAGCCACATGCGCCGAGCCCGATCAACTCTCCTGGTACGGTGACGGCCGCCAGCTCTGAACGGATCGAGGTACAATGCGGAGATCGTGTCCTGGAGATTCCGCTCTCGTCGCTCGAACGCGAATCCGGGGTTTCGATGCCAGAGGTTGGCTCGGCCTTCTCAGGTTCCGCTGATTGACTCAGCGGATCGATATCTGGGTCGAAAGTGCGGGTCTCGGCCACGTCACCCGTCAGATCAACCTCTGTGCACACCTGGCCATGCGGCCAGGAATGCAGAATCTCACTCCGAGATTCCTTGTCGATGACAATCCGGCTACGCAGCTCGTGCTTGCGCGTTCCGGCCAGGAATTCAGTGTGCGCGATCCGGATGTTTCGAAAGCATTTCGTGCGCTCCACGCCGACTGGTCGGATACAGCGCCTGCGCTTTTTATTCTCGACTCGGTTTCCCACGACCTGGAAGGGGCATCAGGTCTCGCTCTACGGCATGCAAGCGTGCCAAGCGTTGTGTTTATCGATGACCCGTCCGATCGTGACGTGAGCTGCGACTTGCTGGTAAATGCGCTTCCAACACTTGGTAATCCCGCTGAAAAGCGGAGGGCGCGGCGGGCGGTGCGTGGCGTTGAGTACCTCGTGCTTCCCCCGGAATTTTCTGCGGCAAGATCTGCCAGCTCCTCCAAAGACTTTTCCGAGTGCAGCACGGGATTCGCGTTCTTTGGCGGCGCTGACCTGGAAAACTTCTCTGCTGTTTTCGTAGATGCCATTACACAACGGCAGTCGGGTATTCAGTGGAGGTTGTTGCTCGGCCCCAGCTACGCGCACTCCGACAACCTGGCGGAGAGGATTGCCGCCGTCGGACGGCATGTCGAAGTTGTGCGTTACGTTCCAAGCATGGCAGCGCAACTGGCAGGAGCGGATATCGTGGTGCTTGCAGCTGGAAACACCCTGAGCGAGGCGGCGGCGGTGGGCGCTCCGGCAATTGTCCTTTCGCAAAATTCCGTGCAGGCAGAAAACGCGCACTTTTTCGCGGTACGTACTGGGGTGGTTGACTGTGGCTCTCTGGTTCCCGATTCCGCAGAGAGACTGGCTCAGGCAATCGGGTCGATCGCCGGAGATGCGCAGCAGCGTCGCGCGATGTCTGGAGATATGATGAAGACTGTGGATGGCGAAGGAGGCAGGCGAATCGCCGGCCTCGTGGATTCTCTCGTACACAGCGAGAGATGATCGTTTCAATTCATCAACCCCAATACATCCCCTGGCCGGGATACTTCTACAAGATTCTCAAGAGCGACGTGTTCGTCCTTTACGACACGGTGCAGTATCCGCGAGGAAAGCACTTTGGAAACCGCAATCAGGTCAAGACCGCAAACGGTCCAACATGGCTTACGGTGCCGGTGCTGAAGCGAAGTGACATGCTTCCCTACACGAACATCCCGGTGGATCTGCCCGCAAAATGGGCGACTAAGCATTGGCGAACGATCGAGCTATCGTATGGGCGGGCGCCGCATTTTACGGAAATCGCCGGCGATCTTCGAAAACTTTATGAGCGGTCGCAATGGCCGAACATCGCGGAACTGAATCTCGCGTTTACCCAATTCTGTCTCGACGCCCTGCATTCAACTACCCGGATAGTTCGCGCTTCAGAGCTGACAGCATCCTCCGGGGCGTTTCGTGGTTCCGACTACATTCTCGCGATCCTGACAGAAGTTGGGGCCACCCAGTATATCTCGGGGCAGGGCGCGGGATCCCTTCGCTATATCGAACCGCAGTCATTTTCGGCCGCCGGTATCGAGCTGTCAACCTATGCATTCGACTCTGTGACTTATCCCCAACTGTGGGGTGATTTCATGGCGGACCTTTCAATTATCGACATGCTGGCGAATATTGGCGGTGAGTCCCGTGCGAGAATCGAACAGGCCGGCAAGCTCTCGCGCTGGAATTCGACGCTCGCAACAGACACTCCTTAACGTTTCGACTCTGACCATGAAAAAAGTCCTCGCCATTTCCGCTCATCCCGACGACGAGACTCTCGGCGCTGGCGGGACGTTGCTTTCCGCCTCGCGTGATGGCGGGGAAGTGTATTGGGCAGTGGTTACCCAGCCGGACGTCGAATCACATGGTGAGGATATTGTAAGTCGCGCTGCGAGGCAGGTGGAGGATGCGGCGACCGCATACGGATGCAAAAAACATTTTCGGCTTGGATTCCCGACGGCTCGTCTCGATACGGTACCGCAACATGACCTGATGGCATCGTTGAAGGCGACTATCGAGGAAGTGCGGCCTGACACCGTGCTCGTCGTTCACGGTGGCGATGTGCACACAGACCACCATGCGGTGTTCACTGCTACGATGTCGGTGCTCAAGCCATTCCATCAGCATTCTCTCGGCGTACAGCTGATATTCGCTTACGAAACGCTCTCGTCCACCGAGGCTGCGCCTGCAAATCCGGCGAGAGCGTTCGTCCCGAACATGTTTTTCGACATTACGCCGCACATGGCCCGAAAAATCGAGATCATGGAGATTTTCGGCACCGAGAAACAGGAAGAGCTGATGCCGCGGGGATCGTCCGCTATACGCGCGCTCGGTCGATTCAGGGGGGCGACAATCGGAGTGGAGTATGCCGAGGCCTTCCAGCTCATCCGTTCGGTTCCTGCAGCGCCCGGAAGCACTCGCTCCAGGTAGGTAAGTGCTTGGCCGTAGCACACTTGGCGCTGCGTTGACTAGATTTCAGGGCTATACCATTATCGCCCTGAATGACCCCTCTGTCCTTCGACCATCCCGATATGCAGGCCCGGCTGGAACGTTGTCTTGTTCCGCCAGAGATGTCTATCGTGGAAGCGCTGGATGTTCTCGATAAAGCGGGAACTGGAGTGCTCCTGGTTGTGGATTCTGACCGTCGGCTTCGCGGTGTCATAACAGACGGCGATCATCGCCGCGCAATCCTCCGTCACGTCGCGCCGACCGAGCCATGCATCAGCATTGCGACGCGAAATCCGGTTTCTGCGCCCTACACAATTTCTCGCGACGATGCGCTGCGCCTCATGGACCAGAGCCGCCAATTCACAGTGAACCAGCTCTCCCTCCTCGACAACGAAGGAAGGGTTACAGGACTGATCCTGCGCGGGGACCTCACAAAAGCGGATGAAAGCGGAGTGAACGCAATGGTGATGGCAGGCGGGTTTGGTCTTCGTCTGTTGCCTATGACAGCGGACACGCCAAAGCCAATGCTCGCGGTGGGCGACCGTCCGGTGATGGCACACATGATGGACCGACTCCGGCATTCCGGTATCACCCGGGTGAACGTCACCACACACTACAGGCCTGAAAAGATCACCGAATATTTCGGCGACGGAAGCGATTTCGGCCTCGAAATCAGTTACGTCCCTGAAGAAACTCCACTTGGCACCGCCGGTGCGCTCAACCTGGTAAAAAAACAGAGCGAGCCGATGCTCGTAATCAACGGCGACATCCTGACGCGAGTGGACTTCAGTGCGATGATTGCTTATCACCGGGAGCATCGTGCCGAGATGACTGTGGCGGTGCGGAAGTACGACGTCCCTGTTCCGTTCGGTGTGATCGAGTGCGATGGCGCATACGTAAGCAAGATTTCCGAGAAGCCAACGCTGAACTTTTTCGTCAACGCGGGGATCTATCTCATAGAACCGTCCGTTCATGAGCTGATCCCCGAAGGACAGCGGTTCGACATGACGGAGCTCATCGAAAGTCTATTAAGCAGCGGAAGATCGGTTGCGAGCTTTCCCGTGCATGAGTATTGGCTCGACATCGGTCAACACGCGGACTACGAGCGTGCACAGAAGGATTTTGCCCCTCCGGGCGGCCCACCTCCGACAGATTCCGCGAAGTTGTGACATACGATGTCGTCGTAATTGGCGGAGGCATAGTTGGTCTGGCAGCCGCTCGCGCAGTAATGGATAAGAGGCAAGGCGCCAGGGTTCTTGTAGTGGACAAGGAATCCCGTGTTGCTTTTCACCAGACAGGCCACAACAGCGGCGTCATCCACAGCGGCGTTTACTACAAGCCCGGTTCGTTGAAGGCGCGGCTCGCGGTGACGGGAAGCCGAAGGATGGTAGAGTTCTGCGCCGAAAATTCCATCCGCCACGAGATCTGCGGAAAGGTTATAGTCGCGACCCGGGAGTCCGAGCTTCCTGGTCTGGACGTTCTGATTGAGCGCGGGAAACAAAACGCTGTAGCAGTTAGCCGGCTGGATTCTGTGCAGCTCAGGGAACTGGAGCCCAGTGTGCGCGGTGTAGCTGCTCTGCACGTGCCCAACGCCGGAATCGCGGATTACGTTGCAGTATCGAGGGAGCTTGCGCGGCAGGTCGATGCTGGGGGAGGTGAAGTGCGCGAAGGCACTGCCGTCCGTTCCATCAGGTCGGTCGGCAGCGAAAAGATTCTGTCTACATCCAGCGGTGAGATCAGGGCGCGATTTCTTGTGAACTGTGCGGGGCTGCAGAGTGACAGGGTGGCGCGAATGGACGGAGTTGATCCCAGGGTGCGGATCATCCCCTTCAAAGGTGAGTACTTCAACCTTGTCCCGGGAAAGCGGAGCCTGGTTCGCAACCTGATTTATCCTGTTCCCAATCCGGATTTCCCTTTTCTTGGTGTACATTTCACCCGTATGGTGAGCGGTGAAATTCATGCCGGTCCCAACGCTGTTTTGAGTCTGGCGAGAGAGGGGTATCGAAAGGCCGCCTTGAACTGGGCCGACGCTGGAAGTATTGCCAGCTACGCTGGGTTCTGGCGACTGGCCGCCGTGCACTGGAGGGAGGGCGTGAAGGAAATGGCGCGATCCGCAAGTAAGGCACGGTTCGTTGAAAGCTTGCGTGAGCTGATCCCGGAAATCAGAGAACAGGACATCGTTCCTGCTACACCCGGCATTCGCGCGCAGGCAGTAATGCCGGATGGAAAACTTTGCGATGATTTTGTGATGCTGGACGGCGAGCGCTCTCTCCACGTTGTGAACGCTCCCTCGCCGGCCGCAACTGCATCGCTTGAAATTGGACGCGTAATCGCGGAGCGAGTGCAATGAAGGTTCTGGTCACAGGTGGCGCAGGTTACGTCGGCTCGATGCTCGTGCCGATGCTTCTGGAAAAGGGACATTCCGTGCGGGCCGTGGACTGGCTTGCCCACGGCGGTCAGTCGTTGCTCCCGGTGTGGTCCCACCCCGATTTCGAGTTCCTCAAAGGTGACCTTCGCGAGGCAGCGGTTGTCGACGAGGCTCTGAAGGGCGTGGATGCGGTCGTTCACCTTGCTGCGATTGTAGGTGACCCGGCATGCGCGCGTCAGCCCGACCTCGCTCGAAGCGTGAATCTCGATGCTTCGCTTGCCCTTC